>DLAP01000093.1 GCA_002493965.1 Clostridiales bacterium UBA7044 | reverse complement strand
TGACATGGTTTTTCGACAGCCTGGAAGGCCCGGAGTTTTTGGCTCCGGGCCTATCCATCTTATGCTTGCAGCTTTCGCACCGGGCGGATGTATTTCCAGTACCGGGTACAGTCGTGATAGAAGTAGAATACTCTGCCCTGGGTCAGATCCAGGGTATAGCCGCTGGCAGGGTAGTCAAAGGCCTGCATGGCCGCTTCTATTTTGGCTTCTACGCTTTGATTCTGGGTTGCCAGGTCAAAGGGGCCGTGCTCGAATACGATGTAGTCCCCCTCGGGAACATCCATCAGAAGCATTTGCTCCGGTACCGGGCCGGTGTAGTCCGCGGGAAGCCGCACCCCATAGGCTTCCGCTAAGGGAATGCCCCAGCTGCAAATCCGCCCGGTTGGCTCGTTGATGAATGCCATGATCTGACCGCTACCGCTGTCTGCATCCTTGCCGCCCATGTCATCCAGTTTCCCTGGGACGCTGTCCAGCAGCCCGCAGATGGTTTCGCAGTCCTGGCCCGGAATTGCTGCCTGCCTCTGCCAGAAGTCCCAATATCCGACGCTTTCATAGTTTCGGATGTGCAGGAACTTGTGGGCGGGGATGGTGATAAAATAGGTTTTGATTTCTTCATTGGTGTCTGCCATGCCGGTTCCTCCGATTCCCAATAAGTAGCAGTCGAAGGGCTTCACGTGGGTGCGAAGCACCACGGGCACGGGATTGCGGCGGTAGCTGCTCGGGGTGACGCCATAGGTTTCCCGGAAAGCCCGAGTGAATGCCTCGTGGGAAGAAAATCCGTAGTTCACGGCGATTTCCAGAATCCCGGCGTCGGTGTCCCGCAGATCCTTCAGGGCGAAAGCCAGACGGCGCAGACGCAGATACTCCCGCAGGGAAAAACCGGAGATTTCCCGGAATTTCCGGGACAGATAGTATTCCGAATACCCAAACCGACCGGACAGGGCGGCCAGAGACGTTTCCGCGTCCCGGCTGCTTTGAATGCACAGGTCAATTTCGTCGATGATCTGCTGAATCTGCTTGTGCCAGTATGGCATCGTGCCTTCCACCTCGTTTCGACTGCTCTGGGATCATTATAAGAAATCCGGGGAAAATTTGCTTGATTTGGGTTGCGGTTCTCTCAAAAAACTATTTGCGCTTGGGGGCACGCATGGCGGGTGCTTTCCCGGTGGGGTTCGGTTTACCCTTATGATATCCATTCGGTCTGGGAGGAACTGCCCGGATCAGGCATTTGGGACCGGGACCAATCAGGTCTTCCCGGTGGGCAGCAATCAGAGCCTCCCGCACCAGAGCGTAATTTTTGGGGTCCCGGTACTGGATTAGTGCCCGCTGCATGGCCTTTTCGTGGGGATCCGTGGGGACGTAGACCTTCTCCATGGTTCTGGGATCCAGACCGGTGTAGTACATCACTGTGGACAGGGTGGAGGGGGTGGGGTAGAAGTCCTGCACCTGCTCCGGATTGTAACCCATGTCCCGGATGTACTCCGCCAGTTCCACGGCTTCTTTCAGTGTGGAGCCGGGATGGCTGGACATGAGATAGGGCACAAGGTACTGGTCCATGCCGTATTGCCGGTTCAGGGCAAAATACTTGTCTACGAATCGGTTGTAGACTTCGTTTCTGGGCTTGCCCATCCGGCTGAGGACGGCGTCGGAGACGTGCTCCGGGGCAACCTTCAGCTGGCCGGAGATGTGATACTTCACCAGTTCCTTCAGAAAGGTATCTTTTTTATCCGCCAGAAGATAGTCAAAGCGGATGCCGCTGCGGATGAAGACCTTTTTGACCCCGGGAAGCTTGCGAAGCTTCCGGAGGAGGGAAACGTAATCCGAATGGTCGGCGTTCATATTCTTGCAGGGGATGGGGTAGAGGCACTGCCGCCCGCCGCAGGCCCCCTTGGTCATCTGCTTTTCACAGGCCGGGTGGCGGAAGTTGGCGGTGGGACCGCCTACGTCGTGGATGTAGCCCTTGAAGTCCGGATCCCTCGTCATGATTTCCGCCTCTTTTAAGATGGATTCATGGCTCCGAACCTGGACGATTCGTCCCTGATGGAAGGTCAGGGCGCAGAAGGAGCAGGCTCCGAAGCAGCCCCGGTTGCTCACCAGGCTGAACTTCACTTCCTCAATAGCCGGGACACCGCCGGCCTTGCGGTAGCTGGGGTGGAAGGTGCGCATATAGGGCAGGTCATAGACCGCGTCCATTTCGGCGGTGGTCAGAGGCTTCTGGGGCGGATTCTGAACTACATAGAGATTTCCGCAGGGTTCTGCCAGACGCTTGGCGGTGAATGGGTCACAGTTGCTATACTGAATTTTGAAGGACTCGGCGTACTTCCGCTTGCTCTCCTTCAGCTCTTCAAAAGAGGGCAGAATCACGGTGGGCAGGCTCTCGTCTAACGCCCGGGTTTTGAACACCGTGCCGTCAATGTAGGTGATGTCTTTTACGTCCATACCGGCGTTCAGGGCGTCGGCAATTTCCACCACGCTCTTTTCACCCATGCCGTACATGAGCAGGTCCGCCTGGGAATCTAAGAGAATGGAGCGCTTCATACTGTCCGACCAGTAGTCGTAGTGGGAAAGCCTGCGGAGGCTGGCTTCAATGCCGCCGATGAGAATAGGCACGTCCTTGTAGGTCTGCCGGATCAGGTTGCAGTAGACGGTGGTAGCGTAGTCCGGCCGCTTGCCCATAACGCCGCCGGGGGTGAAGGCATCGGTTTTCCGATGGTGCCTAGTAACGGAGTAGTGGTTGACCATGGAATCCATATTGCCGCCGGTGACGAGAAAAGCCAGTCGGGGACGGCCAAAAACGTCGATGGAGCCAGGGTTCTTCCAGTCCGGCTGGGAGAGGATGCCCACACTGTAGCCATGGGCTTCCAAACAGCGGCTGATAATGGCGTGACCGAAGGAAGGGTGATCCACATAGGCGTCGCCGATGATGTACACAAAGTCGCACTGGGTCCAGCCACGAGAGTGCATTTCCTGTTTGGTGATGGGCAGAAAGGGCATAGGGTACCTCCGAATACGAAGAAGTGGGATCAAAGCCCGGACTGAATAACCTTGTCACAGAGTTTGGAATAGATCCATTTCAGGAACCAGGGCTCGGTGACGCGCTGGGAAAGCTCTGGCACCGGGAACCAGGCAACGCCGCTGTTTTCATCGGGCTTTACGGTCAGGGGCTGCTTTGGGTCGGCTTCAAACAGGTACGTTACATTTAAGTGCAGGTGAGAAGAGACATAGCTGCCCCGCTTGATATGGCCGTCTACGGTGAGAATTTCCAGGGAAAATAGGTCCGGGGACAATAGCTTTAATTCGTTCAGGCCGCTTTCCTCCATAACCTCCCGCCGGGCTACTCCCAGCAGGTCCCGGTCCCCGTCGGCGTGGCCCCCCATCCAGGACCAGGAGTTGTAGATGTTGTGGTAGACCATCAGCACCTGCTGCCGGTCGGGACTGACTACCCAGGCCGAGGCGGTGAGATGGGCGGCATCGTTGTCTCTTGTATAAATATCCTGACCGCTTTCCAGCCAGGAAAGCAGCAGTTTTTTGTCCCGGGCCTCCTGCTCGTTGACCGGCGTGTAGGCGGCGATCTGCCGGGCAAGTTCCATTTCTCTCACTCCTTGTGTTCCAGCTTTTTCTTTTTGCCGTCGGGGCCGATGATATAGGTGTTGTCCAGCTGCCCCACCAGATTGGCTTTTACGGAATCGATATAGATTCTTCTAAGCTTGTCCCGCTCTGTCAGTTCCTCCGGGGTCAGGCCCACGGTCTTGGCTTTTTTCGCCAGAGCGTTGATTCTGGCAATTACTTCATTCATATTCATGGCTTTATCCTCACACATAGCGGTGGATGACCACCGAAATTCTGTCCTTTTTCGTTTTGCCATTGACGGTGGCAAGCCGGATTTTTCCCAGACCCCGGACGGAAATCTTCATGCCCTCCGCCACGGGCTTGTCTGGTTTTTCGCAGGGCAGGCCGTCGATGGCCGCTTTCCCGGCGGAAATATACTGGGCGGCCAGGCTCCTGCCAATGCGGAAGCCGGAGGAAATCACACTGTCTAAGCGCAGGGAGGCCAGGGTGTCCCTGATTTCCTTCACTTCCGGCTCCGGGAGGTCGGCCTCTTTTAATGGAATCTGCTCCAGATGGAGCCGGGTACGGCCTGCGGAAATGAAATTCTGCAAAATATAGGGGGCAATCTCCGAAGTGACGAAGAAGTCACAGCGGCCTTCCGCCACACAGATGTCGCCCACCGTTTCCCGGGCGATGCCGGCGCCCATCAGGGCACCCAGGAAATCCCGATGATTGGGATTGTCTCCCTGAAAAAACGTTGCCCGGAGGCAGACGCAGGGACTGTCTTCCTCCCAAAGGGCGTCTTCCGTGAGATATTCGGGCAGATAGATGAGCATTTTCCGCTCGGCGTCCTCGTAGCCGCCAAAGGCGTGGAGTCCATCCGGCTGTCCAAAGAGAAAACGGGCAAGCTCCAATTCCCGGGGAGAGAGAAAACCGGTGTTCGCTGGGATGTTTTTGCGCATTCCGGCGTTAACTTTGTCCCAAAGCTTGGCAAGGAGCATCCGGTCCTCAGCCGTTTGGGCGATTTTATCGATGTTGCTTCGATCCATGTGATCACCTGCCGACTTACCTGATTTTTCTCCGGCGCAGCCGGAGAGAATGCGCATACTTTAAACAGTATAGCATATCTTTCGCCCGGTGAAAAGAAGTTTTTCTTGTACTCCGGAGGATTATGGAGTATAATGGACGTAAATCGTAAGAGAGGGGATCACGGGATGGTCATAGGAATCCTTGGCGGCGGTGCTTCCGGCATGGCGGCGGCCCTGGCAGCAGCGGAAACAGAAGATAATAACGTGATCCTGATGGAGCGGCAGGCCCGCCTGGGAAGGAAGCTCCAGGCCACCGGCAACGGCCGGTGCAACCTGAGTAATCTCCACGGGGGCGAAACCCACTACCACGGGGAGGACCCTGGCTTTACGGCCTTTGCCCTGTTTAAATTCCCCCCGGAGGAGACCAGAAGGTGGTTTGCCACCTTAGGCCTGTACACTGTGGCGGAAAACAGCGGCCGGGTTTATCCCTACTCCGATCAGGCAAATTCCGTGGTGGATGTTCTCCGTTTTGCCCTGGACAAGCCCAATATTACGGTCAAGCTGGGGTTTGAGGTGGAAAAAGTGAAGAGGGTAGCCGAGGGCTTCCGGGTGATTTCCGGCGGGGAAACGGTGGACTGCGACAAGCTGATTGTTGCCTGCGGGGGCCTTGCGGGAACCCGGCTGGGAGGCACCATGTCCGGCTACCAGATCCTCCGTTCCCTGGGGCACAAATGCACGAGGCTGCGGCCCAATCTGGTGCAGGTGAAGTCCGACTGGGGGAGCCTCCCGGCTCTGAAAGGGGTGCGGGCCAATTGCCATGTGGAGATTCTCCATGATGGTGTCCCTTTCTCAGAAAGCACAGGAGAACTGCAATTTACGGAGCAGGGCCTTTCCGGGCCGGTGATGTTTGAGGTTTCCCGGGATGTGTGCCAGGGCGGGGGAGCGTGGTCTGCAAAGCTGGATTTCCTGCCGGAACTGGACGGGAAAAGCCTGAACGAAATGCTTCTCCGCCGGAGAGACACCACCCTTCCGGCATCGGAGTTATTTACGGGAATCCTCCATAACCGGCTGGGCCGGGTGCTGACCCAGGCGGCGGGGATCTCGGCCAGGGGTCTCATTTCTGCTCTTTCTGACCCGGAAATTCAGCAGGCGGCGGAAAAGGCTAAGTCCTTCACGGTGGTGCTGACCGAGCCTCTGGGCATGGACAGCGCCCAGGTGACGGCGGGAGGGATCCTGACAAAGGATTTTGACGGAGAAACCATGGAAAGCAAGCTGGTTCCTGGGCTTTTTGCCTGCGGCGAGGTGCTGGATATCGATGGAGACTGCGGCGGCTACAACCTGCAATGGGCATGGAGCTCCGGACGTCTGGCGGGAGAAAGCGCCGGGAGGGAAAGCCAATGATTCGTTTAAGAGACATTGCCCTGCCGCCGGAGCACAATTTCAGTCAGCTTCAGTTCGAGGCGGCAAGGCTGCTGGGAATCTCCAATTCCATAATCCGGAGTTTGAAACTTGTCCGCCGAAGTGTGGACGCCCGGAAAAAGCCGGATGTGAAAATCATCTACACCGTGGATGTGGCGGTGGAGGGAAACGAGAAAAAGATATTAAAGAGAAGCGGCTGCAAGCGGGCCTCCCTGGCATCGGTGGAGTTTTACAGGCCCCCAAAGCCAAGAACGGCGCCAGAAAGGAGGCCGGTGGTCATCGGCTTCGGCCCCGCTGGGATGTTTGCCGCCCTGATCCTGGCCATGGCGGGGCAGCGGCCCCTTGTGCTGGAGCGGGGCGAGGATGCGGTATCCCGCCACGAAAAGGTGGAGAAATTTTTTGAAACCGGGATTCTGGATACGGCCTCCAATGTCCAGTTCGGAGAAGGGGGCGCGGGCACCTTTTCTGACGGCAAGCTGAATACCGGGGTGAACAATCCCCGGATCGGATGGATTTTAGAGCAGTTTGTGCAGGCGGGAGCCAGAGAAGATATCCTGTACGACGCAAAGCCCCATGTGGGGACGGATGTCCTGCTGACGGTGGTGCAGAATCTGCGCAAACGGATCATCAATCTGGGAGGAGAAGTTCGATTCCGCACCCAGGTGACGGGTCTGCGGGTGGAAGGAAATCGCCTCACTGGTCTGGAAACATCCACCGGGGAGATCATCGACTGTGAAACCGCCATTCTTGCCATCGGGCACAGTGCCCGGGACACCTTCCGAATGCTGGAGGGCGGCGGTGTCCCCATGGAGCCAAAGCCCTTTGCCATGGGCGTCCGTATCGAGCACAAGCAGAAAGATATCAACCTTGCCCAGTATGGGACGGAGAATCCGGCCCTGCCCCCGGCGGACTATAAAATGGCAGAGCATCTGGAGGACGCCACGGTGTACACCTTCTGCATGTGCCCCGGGGGCTATGTGGTGGCGGCGGCCTCGGAAGAGGGCAGAGTGGTGACAAACGGCATGAGTTACGTAAGCCGGGACGGGGAAAATGCCAACGCCGCATTGCTTGTGACGGTGAACCCTGCCGACTTCCCCTATAAGGGGCCCCTGGGCGGCGTGAAGTGGCAGCAGGAGATTGAGGAAAAAGCCTACGATGTCAGCGGAGGCTATCGTGCCCCGGCCCAGACCGTGGGGGATTTCCTGGCAGGGAAGGCAAGCACTGGTCCGGGCGAAGTGACGCCCACTTACCGGCCTGGGGTTGCCTGGTGCGACCTCCATGGGGTGCTGCCGGAGAAGATTACGTCGGCTTTGGCCGAAGCGCTGCCAAGGCTTAACCGGAAGCTGAAGGGCTTTGGGAATCCCGAGAGCGTTTTGACCGCCCCAGAGACCCGCAGTTCTTCCCCGGTGCGGATATTGCGGGATAAAAGCAGACAGTCCCAAATCCGGGGCCTTTACCCGGCGGGGGAGGGCGCCGGCTATGCAGGTGGAATTATGTCCGCCGCTGTAGATGGAATTATGACCGCGGAAGCGGTGTTAGGAGAAGATTATGGAAGAAAAACAAGTGAGTAAATGGCTTCGGCACCAGTTTTCCGTGATCGGCTGGGTGCTGCTGATCTACTTTGTGATGATGAACGTCCTGGTGATGGGAACCATGGTGACAGACGTGATTGGCCAGTATGTCAGGGGCTTTGCTTCCGGGGACTTTGGCATGGAGCTGAATTATGACGCTCTGATGAACAATGCGACAGGCTACATGGTCACGATTGCAGTCGGTATCGTGATTCTCTGGGCCTGGAAGGGGACAGATTACTGGAAGGATCAGGTTCTCAGAAAGGAAGCACCCATGAAGGCTTCCGCCTTTTTCGGTTTGCTGACGCTGATGTGCGGCGCCCAGCTGATTTTCTCCATCTGGGCAAGCGGCGTGGAAACTGTTATGAACTGGTTTGGAAAGTCCGTTATGGAATTACTGGAATCCGTTTCCGGGGACAGTAACTCAGTGAGCATGTTCCTGTATGCTTCGATTCTCGCGCCGGTTTCGGAAGAAATCCTGTTCCGGGGGCTTGTGCTGCGTTCCCTGCGGCCCTATGGGAAACGGTTTGCCATCCTGGGCTCGGCGTTTCTGTTTGCCATGTTCCACGGGAATCTGTTGCAGGCGCCCTACGCGTTCCTGGCGGGTCTGGTGCTGGGCTACTGCGCGGTGGAATATTCCATCGGCTGGGCGATGCTGCTGCATATTCTGAATAATTTTGTCCTGGCAGACCTGCTGACCCGGCTGATGAAGCTGCTGCCCACGATGGTGGCGGATGTTCTGGACGGTGTGATATTCGGAGGCTTTGCCCTGGCCGCGATCATCCTACTGGTGGTAAAGCGCCGGGAGGTTCGGGCCTACCGCCAGGGAGAGTGGATGGACCGGCGGTGCCTCAAGTGCTTCTTCTTAAATCCCGGCGTGGTGATTCTGACCATTGTCATGGCAATCAACATGATATATATGCTGGTGATGGCATAATAAAACAGCACCCCATTGCAAAACGAAATGCAATGGGGTGCCCAGCGTGTCAAAAAAGTCTCCAAA
>DLAP01000045.1 GCA_002493965.1 Clostridiales bacterium UBA7044 | reverse complement strand
ACATGGTTTTTCGACAGCCTGGGCCCCGGCGATTTTCATCGCCGGGGCTTTTGCCATGCAAAGCCCTCCCCTTTGGGGTGGTGCGCTGCGCAGCAGATTAAAAACAGTATGATTGCCGGTGGCAATCATACCACAATGTAAGGGTGGATCGCCGAAGGGGGCGGGTGAGGTAGTGAAGGATTTGAATCGGCTTCAGAAAAATGATGCATCTATGGATTCCATCGCTGAAACACCTCATCCATCAGGGCTACGCCCTGCCACCTTCCCAGAGGGGAAGGCTTTGGCTAAGTTGACTTCCAAGGCCGCGCGTTCCCCAGCCAGCCCTCAGTGGCCCAGTGCAGGGAGTCTAAGTATGCGGGATTGTCCTTGTGAAGAGATTGATGCATTTTCCGGCAGACGAGAAATTTCACCCTGGTGATGAAATTCACCCTGGCGGGTTCCCGGTAATCCATCCGGGCATACCGGGCGGCAAATTTCTGAACCTTTTGGGTCAGGGCGTCCCGGCGCTTTTGGGAAAGCTGATCCCAGAAAATCGTATCCATCAGCGCGGCCTTGCATACACCGATTTTGGAAATGCCCCACCAAGACAGACTGTCCTTCATGTCCTTCGCGGCGGACCCTGCCCCGGAGCCGATACATTGGGTGATGATCACCGCCCGCTTACGAAACATCTGCGGGGCGGGACGGTGGGGCATCCAGCGGTAGGCGAAATGATCCAGCAGATTCTTCATAGCCCCGGTAACATGCATCACATAGGCGGGGGAGGTCATGACAATCAGATCCGCTTCCAGCAGGGAATCGTCTATCTTTTTGATGTAAGCGGCATCTTTGCAGGTGTGCTCCCCATTTAACGTGCAGGAAACGCAGCCCTTACAGAAGTTCGGGCAGTCCCTGGGCAGGTAGAACTCCGTGATTTCCGCCCTTTCCCGGAAAGCATCCAAAAAGACCTCCTTTAACCGATAGGTGACGCCGTGCTTTTCGGTTCCGTTGATGACCGTGATTCTCATTTTCTATCCCTCCAATATATCGTGCAGGATCTGTTCGTGAAACGCCCTGCGGTTTTCCGGCTTGGTCAGGTCTATCCCCAGTGCTTGGGAGACCGCCTCCTGGCGGATAAAGGCCTGCTGCATGACGGCAATCAGGCAGAGGGTCTTTCGCTTGACCGTCTCTTCGTCCCAATCTGGACGGCAGGCAGAAACCAAAGGCAGATAGGACTCGTAGGTTCTGTGGGTATTGTCCCCGGCCTTGGGAGACCGCATATCCGTGAGAACGGAAATCCTGGAAACTGCGGCATGGGTAAAGAGAAATTCAAAGGTCAAATTGCCCAGGAAAAGGAGCTTTTCAAAGGGAGAAGCCTCCTTCGTCTCCTCCCGGATTCCCTGAAACCGGGCCACAATGCCGTTGATGAGCCGCTCAACGCTCTCTTCCATCAGCGTTTCCTTGCTGCCAAAGTAGTAATTCACCAGGCCCAGCCCCACATCTGCCCGTTTGCAGATCTCCCGCACGGAGATATTTTCCACCTGCTCTCCCTTTTCCTGGATCAGCTCCATAGCCGCCTGAACGATCCGTTCCTTACTGTCCATGCATTTTCCTCCTATTTGAACAATGTTCAAATTCAAGATACCATACATCCAGCCCAAAGTCAAGGAGGAAAGCGCTTCCAACTTTCTTTCTCTTCCAGCAGGAAGGAAATGATTGTAAATTTTCCACAAAAAAGCGGTTCTCTTTTTGGAAGCGCCATCCGGAAAAAACACACCCTCTTAAAAAACGCCCCGTTTTTTTCATTACGGGCCGATGCTAGAATATGGTCAAAGCCTCCCGGATGAGGGAAAAATCGAAAGGAGAAAACACACTATGAAAAAACTGATGTGCCTGCTGCTGGCGATGGTTATGGTTCTGTCCCTGGCCGCCTGCGGCTCCACCACCGAGTCTAAGCCCGCTGCTCAGGAACCCGCCGCCAAGAGCGACGCCACTGAGTCTGCCAAGGGCGATGACGCTCCCGCCGAAAAGATCGTGGTCTGGACCCTGGCCAACGACTTAAAGCAGTTCGCTGAGCGCTACAAGGAAGAGACCGGCCGGGAAGTGGAAGTCGTCGTCTTCGACTCCGCTGACTACGCCACCAAGATCATGCAGACCCTGGGCGCTCAGAGCAAGGATCTGGACATCTTCGTGGGTGAGCCTCAGATGCTGCCCAACTTCTTCGAGGCCGGCTTCGCCGCCGATCTGAGCCGCCTGGATTCCGCTGTTTCCGAAAAGCTGGTTGACTACACCTACCAGGCCGGTCAGGATGAAAATGGCGTTCTCCGGGCTGTTTCCTACCAGGCCTGCCCCGGCTCCGTGATCTACCGCCGCGACCTGGCCACCGAGGTCTTCGGCACTGACGATCCCGAAGTCATCGGCCAGAAGTTCGCTTCCTTCCATACTATCACCGAGACCGCCAAAGAGCTGAACGATGCCGGCTACAAGATTTTCGGCGACACCGGCGCTCTGCGTTGGTTCTCCATCAGCTCCAACCCCTGGGTCAATGCCAACGATGAGATCGTTGTGGATCAGGACCGTCTGGATTACTTCGATGCCGCTGTGGAACTGTATCAGAACAACTACGTTGCCCACGCTTCCGAATGGTCCGCCCCCTGGTACTCCTCCATGGCCGGCCCCCTGCCCGTGCTGGACGCTGACGCCAACGTCTGGGAAATGACCGGCGACGGTCTGGCGGAACAGGTTGCCGAGGGTGCCAAGACCACTCAGGTCTTCTCCTACGTCATGCCTTCCTGGGGCGCTCTGATCGTTCGTGACAACGCCAAGGACAACAAGGGTAAATTCGGCGTCTGCTCCGGCGTGTGCAGCTTCTTCGGCGGCGGCACCTTCCTGGCTGTCAACGAGTTCTCCGACAAGAAGGACGCTGCCATTGACTTCATCGAGTACTGCACTCTGAACAACGACACCGCCCAGTGGTGGCTGGAGGCCTCCAACGGCGACGTGGTTTCCAATAAGGAAGTCTTGGCCGCCAACGCCGACTACCAGAACGAATCCTTCGGCAATCAGAACACCTACGGCTTCTACCTGAAGGAAATGGAGCACATTGACTACAGCATGATCACGGGCTACGACGATGCCTGCAAGGAAGCCTTCGGCGCTGCCATCGTGTCCGTACAGAAGGGCGAAAAGACCAAGGAAGACGCTCTGAAGGAGTTCTACACCGTGGTCACTACCCAGTTCCCCGAGCTGGTTGTTCCCGCTGACGCTCCCATCAACTAAACGAACCCATATCTTCTTCATCCGCAGGGCGGAGCGGTCTCCGCTTCGCCCTGCCCTCCTAAATTTTGGTGAATAGGTAAGAGTGAATAGTGAATAGGTAAGGAATCGCTTTCCGCGATAAAATAAAGAATTTTGAATTATCACCGCGGGCGAACCCTCACTTATTCACTATTCACTATTCACTATTCACTCTTCACTATTTTGTAGAAAGGGGCGGTCTTCCATGGCTTCCAACCTTAAGCAGGGCCAACGGGTCAAAGCGCAAAAGAGCGGTCTCCAAAAGCTGAACAACTTCGGATACCTGTTATGCCTGCCCTTTGTTCTGGCGTTCCTGGTTTTTAACGTTTATCCTGTATTCCGTACCTTCCAGATGAGCCTGATGAACTACAAGGGCTTCGGCAAGGAGACCTTTGTGGGCTTCAGCAATTACGCCCGGGCCTTCAAGGATGTGCTGTTCCGGGAGTCCTTTGTGAACACCCTGAAGATGTGGGGCCTGAACATCGTCCTCCAGCTGGGCCTGGCGCTCCTTCTGACCATCATTTTTAACGACATCAAGTACCGGATGCGGGGCCTGAGCATCTTCCGGGCCATCTTCTATCTGCCCAACCTGATCGCCTGCACCTCTGTGGCCTTCCTGTTCAAGACCTTGCTGGACTGGAAGTACGGCTCCTTTAACCAGGTGCTCATGGACCTAGGAATCATCTCCGAGCAGGTCAACTGGCTGAAGGGAGAAGCCGGTACGGCCCAGGCCGTGGTCGGCGTGGTGGGCGCCTGGATGTGGTTCGGCAACAGCTTCATTATGCTGATGGCCGGCGTCCAGGGCATCAACTCCTCCTACTTTGAGGCCGCCTATATCGACGGTGCCAACCGCTGGCAGGTCTTCTCCAAAGTCACCATGCCCCTGCTGCGGCCCATTATGCTGTATGTGGCCATCACCAGCCTGATTGGCGGATTGCAGCTGTTCGATATCCCCTACCTGATTTCCGGCACCACCGGCGATCCCGGCAGATCCTTGTACACCGCCGTCTTCTATCTGTACAACATGGCCTTCAAGAATAACCAGATGGGCTACGCCGCGGCTCTGGCCTTCGTGCTGTTCCTCATCATCTCCGTATTCTGCGCCATTGCCTTTAAGCTGATGAATAAGAAGGAGGCCGAGTGATATGCGTGTTGAAAGAGTGAAATACCACAGCGCCAAAAGCCTGCTGTACCTGTTTCTGATCCTGCTGAGCGTGATTTGCTTCGCGCCCTTCTGGATGATGATTGTCAACGCCACCCGCAGCGGCAACGAGATTATGACCGGCTTCTCCATGCTCCCCAGCACCAGCCTGGCTGAAAACTGGCAGGTGGTCTCCAGCAATGTGGATCTCGGCAAGGGCTTTTTAAACAGCCTGCTCATCGCCGTTTGCAGCACACTGCTGGTCAGCTACTTCTCCGCTCTGACCGCCTACGGCCTGGCCTTCTTTAAGTTCCACGGCAACAAGGCCATCTTTGTCACCCTGCTGGTGTTTATGATGGTACCCTCTCAGCTGAGTATGCTGGGCTTCTATGATCTGTGCAACAAGATGCATCTGATCAACACCTACTGGCCCCTGATCCTGCCCAGCATTGCCAGCCCCGCCACCGTGTTCTTCCTGCGGCAGTACATTCTGTCCGTCATGCCCCGGTCCATTCTGGAAGCGCCCCGGATCGATGGCGCAGGGGAGCTTGCCATCTTCCACCGCATCGCGCTGCCCATCATGTCCCCCGGTATCGCCACCATGGCCATCGGCGCCTTCATTGGCAGCTGGAACAACTACCTGATCCCCATGCTGATCATCAATGACCCCACCAAGCGGACCCTGCCCGTAATGGTGGCCGAGCTGAATGCCGTCCGGGACATCACCACCAACCTGGGCGCCAGCTACCTGGCCGTGGCCATTTCCGTGGTTCCCGTGATGATTGCTTTCTGCTTCTTCTCGAAATACATTATCAGCGGAATTTCCGCGGGAAGTGTGAAAGAATAGGGTGCATTTTCCGGAAGAGTATGGTATAGTAGAGGTAACATATATTCCCGGAGGCAGCCCTACTGGTGCGACCACTGGACCTATAACCTGGACCTGATCGAAAGCTATCTGGAGGTTTTCCCGGAAAAGAAGGAAGAACTTCTCTTTGACGAGTGCCGCTACCGCTGGTACGAAAGCCGGGCCATGGTCAACCCCAGAAAAAGGCGCTACCACATGACAGAACATGGGCTGCGGCAATATCACGCATTGCAGGAGCGGGAAACCGATCGGAAGTGGATGCACACTACCGACGGTCAGAGCGCCAGAAGCACATTGATAGAAAAGCTTCTGCTGCTGGCCGCCATCAAAACCGCCACCCTGGACCCCGCCGGAATGGGCATCGAGATGGAAGGCGGCAAGCCCGGCTGGTACGACGCCCTCAACGGCCTGCCTGGCCTGCTGGGCTCCTCCATGGCGGAGAGCTGCGAGCTGGCACGGCTCCTGGCCTTTGCGGCGGAGGCCCTGGAAAACCGGGCGGGGAATCTGACGGTGTATGCAGAAGTTGGAGAACTGGTGGAAGGGGTGGACACCATTCTGAAAACCCAGGAAAACCCCTACACCCGCTGGAATCAGATGAACGAGCTGAAAGAAAGCTACCGTCTCCGTACGGAGGCAGGCTTCCGGGGTGAGAAGCAAACGCTGTCCTGCGCCCGCGCCGCCGCCGCGCTGCGGCGGATGGAGGAGGCGGTGTGCTCCGGGATCCGGCGGGCCATCGCCGAAAACGGCGGTCTGATCCCCACCTACTTCACCTTTGACGCTGTAAAGGTCCGGGATGGTCTGCCTACCGCCTTCCGCCACACCCCCCTGCCCCTGTTCCTGGAAGGACCGGTACACTGCCTGAAGCTGAACTTAAGCCCGGAGGAAAAGCGGGAGATCGCCCGCAAGGTTCGAAACAGCGGCCTTTACGACGAAAAGCTGCATATGTACAAGGTCAACGACAGCCTCGCCTCCGTCAGCTTTGAGGCGGGCCGGGCCAAAGCCTTTACCCCCGGCTGGCTGGAAAATGAATCCATCTGGCTCCATATGGAGTATAAATACCTGCTGGAGCTGCTGAAAAGCGGCCTCTATCCGGAGTTTGGGTCGGCTTTCCGGGACGCGGCAGTGCCCTTCCTGGACCCGGCGGTCTACGGCAGAAGCCCCCTGGAGAACGTCTCCTTTATCGCCTCCTCCGCCAACCCCGACCCCACTACCCATGGCAGAGGGTTCGTGGCCCGGCTCTCCGGCTCCACCGCTGAGTTCCTTCATATGTGGCAGCTTATGTTCTTTGGGCAGGCGCCCTTCCGGATGGAGGGCGGCACCCTGTGCCTGGGCTTCCGTCCCTTCCTTCCGGACTATCTCATTCCGGAGGACGGCGTGGTGGAGGCTGTCTTCCTGGGAAAGACCCGGGTACGCTATGAGGGCAAAGGCTGTAGGGCATTTCTCCCCGGCAAGACCCTTCCTGTTCGTTATGATCTGACCTTCACAGACGGCCATACCGAATCCGTCTCCGGAGATACCCTTCGGGGCGCGGCGGCGGAGGCTGTCCGGGCGGGACAGGTTTCTAACATCCATGTCACTATGATGAGGGATTTCCTATGAAAGCAACTGTTACCGTCACCAATCTGGAAAAAAACATCCGCTGGCAGTCCGGTGAGGTTCTGTCCGAAAGCGCCAACTGCGTCAAGCAGGTCAGCGTCTATCCCACCATCCAAAAGCAGACCTTTCAGGGCTTTGGCGGCGCCTTTACGGAGGCCGCAGGCTACAGCTATCAGCAGCTCCCGGAGGACCGGAAAAAGGCGTTCATGGCGGCCTATTTCGGTCCCGAGGGTCTGCGCTACAATGTGGGCCGGGCCCATATCGGAAGCTGTGACTTCTCTCTGGGCCACTACTCCTGTCGGGAAACTCCCGAGGAGGCAGCTTTTCACACCGAGCGGGACGAGCAGTATCTCATCCCCATGCTCCGGGACGCGGAGCATGCCGCGGGAAAGAAGCTCCAGCTGCTGCTGAGCCCCTGGAGCCCCCCTGCCTTTATGAAGACCAACGGCGACCGGAACCACGGCGGAAAGCTGAAGGAGGAGTATCGGGAGCTGTGGGCCAAATATATGGCGGAGTATACCGCTTTCTATCGGGCCCAGGGCTTTGACGTGCGGATGATCTCCATTCAGAACGAGCCCGCCGCCGTGCAGACCTGGGATTCCTGCATCTACTCCGGCCGGGAGGAAGGAGAATTCGCCCCCGTTCTCCGCAGCGCCCTGGACGCATCCGGCTGCCAGGACGTGAAGATCCTCGCCTGGGACCACAACAAGGACGTGTTCGTCTACCGGGCGGAGGACACCATGTCCGCCCCGGGCGCGGAGGAAGCGGTGGACGGCTTCGCCCTTCACTGGTACACCGGGGACCACTTCGATTCCATTCGGTTCGTAAAAGAGCGCTGGCAGGACAAGACCGTCTGGTTCACGGAAGGCTGCGTGGAATACAGCCGCTTCGACGGCAATACCCCCCAGCAAAAGGCGGAGATGTACGCCCACGACATCATCGGCAACCTGAACGCCGGCATTTCCGGCAGTATCGACTGGAACCTGCTGCTGGACAGCAAGGGCGGCCCAAACCATGTGGGAAACTTCTGCGAGGCTCCCATTATGTTAAACAGCGACGGCACCGATTTTACGGTCATGAGTGAGTATTCCTACATTGGCCACTTCAGCCGCTACATCCAGCCCAGGGCAAAGTGCTTAGGATTGTCCGTGTACAGCCCGGCGGTGGAGGCTGTGGCCTTCCAGAATCCCGACGGCACCAAGGTGGCCGTGGTAATGAACCGGACAGAGGACAGCCAGGAAGTCAGCCTGACGGAAAACGGCGTGGATGGATTCAATTTTACCCTGGAAGAGCACACCATCGCCACGGTGCAGTGGTAAGATAACATGCAAAAACCAGGCGCACCGCTAAAAAGTGGTACGCCCGGTCAGGCTGTCGAAAAACCATGT
>DLAP01000023.1 GCA_002493965.1 Clostridiales bacterium UBA7044 | reverse complement strand
ATTCTTTTCCTAATGTGTAACACATCATTGACAAACCTACTCAAAATCGCAGAATAATCCTCCCCAAAAGGGCATGTCCCTTTGTTCATCCCGTAAAAGAAGGTCTCCCACTTTTCCAAATTTATCCTTATCTTCCTTAATATTCCATTAATGTTTCTTTAAGCTTATTGACAAGGCAGGTTTAATATGTTAAACTCCCTCCATAAGGTCTAACTCATTAAACCTTATTTTCAAATATATTTCAATAACCACAAAAAAGAAAGGACGATTCCTATGAAACGAATACTTACCCTGCTTCTGGCCCTGGTCATGACGGCTTCCCTGGCCGCCTGCGGCGCTGTGACCGCACAGGCCCCTGCGGAAACCTCCAACGCCACCCAGGCCACGAGCGGGCCAAAGCTGGTCACGAATGTAGACGAATTCCTTGCTGCCATTGCCCCGGACGCCGAAATCCTTCTGGCAGAGGGAGACTATCTTCTCAGCAGCGCCATGGATTACGGCAGCTCCCAGAATCCCTACTACACCTGGGATGGCCTGGGCCTGGGAGAATACACTCTGGTCATCCAGAACGTAAGCGACCTGACCATCCGGGGCTGCGGCCAGGGAAAAACCTCCATTCTTACCGAGCACACCTTTTCTGATGTTATGGTTTTGAAGGGCTGTGAAAATGTCACCCTGGAAAGCCTGTCCATGGGGCATACCCAGCGGTCGGAGCACTGCGAGGGCTATGTGCTGGGGCTTCAAAATTGCGAATCCACCACACTGAATGACCTGGATCTGTACGGGTGTGGCTCCGTGGGGCTTTTCTCCTCCGGCTCCAAGGACATCGCCCTTCAAAACTGCAACATTCACGACTGCTCCAACAGCGCCATGGCCCTTTATGACACCACCAGCCTGACCGCCCGCAGTTCTATTTTCCGCTCCATGGGCGGCGAACTTCCCGCCTCGTTTCTCATCACCGCCCAGCGCTGTGGAGATATCACCGTCTCCGACTGCGTCTTTTCCGACAACTATGTGGGGCGGCTCATCGATGTCTCCAACGCTCTCTCCCCTGTTTCCTTTCAAGGGAACCAGATTACCGGCAACCGGATTTCCGGATGCATGGTTTCCCTCGTCGGCGAAAACCTTATCCTGGACGGTAACGTATTCGAAGATAACCAATTCCGAAAATGGTACGGTGACAGTAGTGCCCACGCGGTGGACCTGGAAGGCAACGAGTTAACCTTCGAATCCGAAACCACCCCCGCCGCTGAGGAGGAAACCACCGTTGCCACCGGCACCGCTGCGCCCGTTTCCACGGGAGAGCAGAAGCAGGTTCACGTCTCCACCGCCGATGAATTTCTTGCCGCCCTGGATAGCAACACCTGCATCATTCTGGACGCGGAACTTCTTGATTTCTCCACCGCCACGGAATACCCCGAGGCGGAAAAGGCCACCAAGGACGCATATTATCCCAACAACACCTTTGAAGGCTACACCAATCATTACTACTGGGAGAATAACTATGACGGCCCCAGCCTGGTGATTTCCGACCTGCACAACTTAACCATTATGGCGGAGGGAACCGACCGGAAGGCTCACACCATTTCCGCCACGCCCCGATACGCTTATGTTCTGACCTTTGAAAACTGCTCTGCCATTACCATCTCCGGCTTTACCGCCGGGCATACCAAAGAGCCGGGTCAGTGCGCCGGCGGCGTGGTGGCCTTCCGCAACTGCGAAGACACCCTGGTAGACAACTGCGGCCTCTTCGGCTGCGGCACCGTCGGCGTTTACGGAGAGTCCAGCCGAAATATGCAGGTAGTCAATTCCGAGATTTACGAGTGCAGCATTTATGGCATTCAGCTTCGGGACTGCGACACCGTGGCCATTTCCGGCACCCTGATTCGGGACATCGGAGACGAGTATTTCCCGGAGGGTCCCTTCTTCAGCTTCTCCGGCAGCTCCAACGTTACCCTGGACGGTCAGAGCCTGGATGGCAACTATGAAGGGAGATAATTCTCCCTGCCTGAAAGGAGGAATTTCCTGTGAATACACCCCAGATTTTTGACAGCGAATACAAATTCTGTCTGCTCCTGTGGGAGCTGCAGCCCATTAACTCCACAAAGCTGGTAGCGGTATGCAAAGAACAGCTGGGCTGGTCCAAGGCCACCACCTACACCGTGATCCGGCGGCTATCTGAACGGGGCGTGGTGAAAAACGAAAACTCCATTGTCACTGCCCTGGTTTCCAAGGAGGAGGTACAGAAAGCCCGGATGGAAAACCTGATGGAGGAAACCTTCCAAGGTTCTATCCCCGCCTTTATTGCCGCCTTCTCCCGCAGCAAGAAGCTGTCCCGGGCAGAGGTGGACCAGCTTCAGGCCCTCATTGATAACTATGAGGAGGGAGATGCATGACATCTATTTTTCAAAGCGTCCTCACCGCCAGCTTCTATGGCAGCATTGTGATCCTTGCGGTTCTGGTGCTTCGGCTGATTCTGAGGAAAGCCGCGCCCAAGAAGTACCTGTGCTACCTCTGGGTGCTGGTGGGGATCCGGCTGCTGATGCCCTTTGACATTCAAAGTGATTTCAGCCTTCAGCCGGAATCCCCGCCCCAGACCCTCATCCGTTGGGAGCAGCCCGACGCCATGTGGTCGGCCGAAGCCCTTTCTCCCCGTGAGCCTCTCCCCTCTCTGCCGGATCTTTCTTCCGGGGACATCCCCGCCGATAACCCTCTTCCTGCCTCCCCCGCCGACGCCGGGCAGTCTTTTCCGGAGGAACTTCCTTCCACTGAAGAAGCGGCTTTCTCCCCCCTGCTGCTGTTGTCCATTGTTTGGGGCGGCGTGGCTCTGAGCTTCTTAGCCTACAATCTCTACTCCTACGCTGCCCTCCGCAAGCGGGTGCGGGATGCCAGGGAGGTGCCCGGCGGCTGGGAAGCCCAGGGAATCGACACTGCCTTTATCTTGGGCTTCATCAAGCCGAGGATTTACATTCCTGCCGGTATGTCCCAGGATACCCGGGACTACATTCTGGCCCACGAGCGGACCCATCTGGACAAGGCCGACCACTGGCTTAAAATGCTGGGCTTTCTGGCCCTGGCCATTCACTGGTTTAATCCCCTGGTGTGGCTGGCCTACTTTCTGCTCTGCAAAGACATCGAAATGGCCTGCGACGAACGGGTGGTTCAGTTCATGGATCTGCCCCAGAGAAAGGCCTACTCCACCGCCCTGCTCAATTGCAGCTCCAATCATCCCCACTATGCCGTCTCCCCCGTAGCTTTCGGCGAGGTGAATGTAAAGAACCGAATTCAGTCCGTTCTGAACTACCGCAGTCCCAGCTTCTGGTCCGGTCTGCTCAGCGTCATCGCCATTATCATGGTCACGGTATGCCTGCTGACAAACCCCACCCGGCAGGCTTCCTCCGTCAGCGCCAAGGACTTCACCGCCGCCACTCAGCCTCCCATGGAGGAAAATCCGGACTGGGGCATCTCTCTTCTGGCCGAGCCCCTTTCTCCTACCTCCATGAAGCTGTACTATCTCACCGACCCGGACGTCTCCTTTGACAGCAATGCGCCCATCACCAAGGAGCCGCCCTACACCCTGGAAAGCTGGAACGGGAAAGCCTGGGAGCCTCTGCCCCAGAGGGCAGCCGTCCCCGATTACGTTGGAAGCGACTATAGCTCCTTTTATGGCGCCTACGACGGATCCTACCAGATGGACACCCTGGACTGGACCTCTCTCTACGGGATCCTCCCGGAGGGCGACTACCGGATTGTCCTTTCCCTCTGGCGGGGAGAAGAGACCCGGCCCTTCTATGCCTGGTTTCACATCTACGCCAATGCCCTTGCCGGTGAAGAAGCCGAGGCATTGGCCAGAGTGAAAGCCGCCCTGAACCTTCTGCAAAACACCTACTCCTACACCGCCACCATTTCCGAGTCCTCCAGTCAGGGGCAGCTCCTGCCCACCGAAGTAATCTGCAAGTCCTATAGTTCCTCTTCCCTGAATTTCTACACCGGAAACTACTGTTATGCCAGTCGAACCTGCTCCAGTTCGGATTCCCAGCTTAGCACATGGATCCAGGCTTTCCTTCCTGGTGAGAATGCTTACGTTTCCTTCCCCAAAGCCTTGGCTAAAATCTCCGATGAGGAAGTTTGCTTTACCGCTTCTCAGGTCGATCCTCTGGGACAGGTCAGTCATACTCTCTGTAGCTACCGCATGGGAGAGGACGGACGTCTTACGGAAGTTAGGCTTCTGACCCAGTCTCAGGGGGAGGATGGTGTTCTCACCCAAAGCCAACGGGGCGTGTCCATCGCCTATACGCTGCGAAGCTACCCCGAGCGGTCCCCGACCCCCAAAGACGCCACCCAGGCTCTTCAGGATTCTCCCTGGGGCATTTCCTTCCAGATTGTCGAGTCCTATTCCCCGGAATATCAGCCCCTTACCCCAACGGGCTGTGATATTCAGATGTCCATCAATAGCGGCAGCATCGGAGTATCCCATTACACCACCGACGACACCTTCTGGCTGGAAAAGTGGGACGAAAACTTCTATCACGATCTCAGCTGCTGGAACTCCCTGGAAGCAAAGGCTTCCCTCTCTGCCAGCCAGACCTACCGGCTCACCCAGAGGGCCTGTGTTGTTACCGTGGACTGGAGCCAGGTCTACGGTGCTCTGGAACCGGGTCTCTACCGTATTGGTAAGCGCTTTTCCAACGGCGAGGAAACCATTATCCAGTACGCCGAGTTCCTTCTTTATCCCAACGGTACCGTCCAGGGCCAGGGCGGAGAAGAAGCGATGAAGCGGGTGTATGGTGCCATTGACGCTCTGTGCGATGGCAATTACTGTGTCCGGAAGGAAACAATCAGTTCCTTCCCTCAGCGGGAAAACCTTCTGGACAGAACCTTCTGGAAGTCCGGTGATCTTCGTTTGACAGAGCACCCTGCCGACCGTGACGGCACCCACCTGGTTTTCGCCAGTAACGAAGACCGGTCCTGCCGGGATCTGTGGCTTCAGGAGCTGGGGCTGAACGACCCCCATCTTCAGATCTTCTTCCCCACGGGAGACAGCGTCATTTCCGACGAGGAAATTTCCTTCACCGGCGCGCTCACCTACGCTTCTTACGCAGACGCCCTGAGCCGCTGGACACTGCACTTTGACGAGGCCGGAGTTCTTCGCGCCATTACCGTTACCCAAAACATCCGATATGACAATTCCTATTCCACCCTCTATACCGTGGAGCCCCTCTCCGACGGTGAGATTCAGGCCAGCGTAGAAGCCCTTGCGCCTCTGGTACAGTAAAATGGAGCCTGCCGCTTCAGCGGCAGGCTCCTTACACTTGTGGAGATTTTATTCGCTCATGTTGGCCTTCCGGGCCTCCACCTCTTCGGCCACGGTCATGGCCCGGAGGACACCGTAATCGTCATACCGGGTATCGCCGGAGGCGCACAGGAACACCAGCCGGGCATCCGGATCCTCAATTTCCACCTTGGCGGCAATCTCGCCCACCCGGGGAGCGTTCACATCCCGCAGGTACATCCGGCACCGCCCTTCCGGCAGGGGGAAGGTATAGTCATTGACGCAGAAGGAAAGGGTGAATTTCTCCGTGCCGCAGGCCGACAGCAGCTTCTGGGCCGCCTCCGCCAGGGCCTGGTCCTTATCCCCGTTGAAGATGATCTGATCCGTGTCCGGGAAGCAGAAATCCGCCAGTACCACCTCGTTAAAGCCCATACCCTTCAGTTCCTCCACCACGGAGGTGATCCAGCTAATGGTCGTGGCGTTGGTGGGATCCAGCCAGTACATACCGCCCTCGTCCATCCACAATCCCCGCCGGTTGAGCATATACAGGCCGCTGGGAACGTGGGTGTCACCGAAGCTTCGATCCCGGAAGGCGCTGATCTGGGCGATGGCATAGCAGCCCTTGCTCTGAATCAGGTTCACCAGTTCTGACATGGCGGTCAGGTCGGTGCTCTGGGAAATCACTGCGTCCCCCAGGCCGGACTGATAGAAGAAAGAGCCAAAGGGCCCCTTCATTTCGATCATCACCGGAGTGCCCGCGTCCAGACGCTGGATCTGAAGCTTGAACCGCTCCACGTTGGCGGGGGTGTTCACCAGCATTTCATTGGAAATATAGTACCCGCTGAGCTTCACCAGCTCCTGCTCCGTGTCGATGGCGTTGGCGCCTTCATTATAATAGATGGGAACCTCCAGACTTGCCACCGGGGCCTCGGGCACCTCCCCGATTACCTCGTTGGCAGAGCGATTAAAGTCCAGACTGGCCCCCTCGTCGGTGTATACCACATACCGCTGGAGCCAGATGACCCAGCACAGCCAGGTGACACAGAAAACCAGGATCAGCACCATGGCGATGGTGCCCAGAATTTTCAGCTTGCGGCGAGTCCGATATGGAATGTTCATTTTGTCTCTCCCTCCCCTGTAGACAGCACCGCGGTGACGCAGCGCCAGTCCTCTTTTTCTTTTACGGCGGTGACGGTCAGGCCCGCATTCCGGAGCGCCACCAGCACATCCGGCAGGCGGACGTCCAGAATGCCGGAGCAGATCAGCTTACTTGTCTCCGTCAAAAATTCCGGAAGGACGGGGCAAAGGCCTATAATCACATCCGCCACAATGTTCACCAGCACCAGGTCATAGTCTCTGTCCGAAAGGCGCTCCATCAGATGACCATCCTCCACCACATTGCCGGTGAGGAAGGTCACAGCGGGGGGAACGAAGCCGTTATAGGCGGCGTTTTCCCTGGCAATATCCTCCGCCTTGGGGTCAATATCGATGCCCACGGCGGTTTTCGCCCCCAGACGCAGGGCTGTGATGGACAGGATTCCGCTTCCGCTGCCCAGATCCAGACAGGAAAAACCGGGCTGCACTGTTCTTTCCATGGTCTCCATCACCATCTGGGTGGAGGGGTGGGCGCCGGTACCGAAGGTCAGGCCCGGGTCCAGGATGATTTTCTTCCGGTCCGTTTTGGTTTCCGCATTCCAATAAGGCAGCACAATTAAGCCTTCTCCCACCTCCTGGGGCGGGTAATTGTCCTTCCAGCTTTCCTCCCAGTTGGTTTCCGGAAGGGGGGCAGCCTGCATGGAAAGCCCCAGTTCCCGGGTAATCTCCTCCAGGCGGGCCATGGAAGTATTGTCCCCTTCCTCTATGTAAAGCTTAATGTGGGACAGGCCCTGAAGCTTCTGCTGTAAGCTTTCGTCAATGTAATCCCAGTAGGCTTTGTTTTCGTCCAAAAACTCCTCAAACTCGGTCTGATCCTCGATTACCAAATCCGAAAAGCCCCTGGCCGTCAGGGCGGCGGCGGTTTTTTCGCAGTCTCCCGGGACGGTGTCAATGGTAATTTCCAGCCATGCCATGATGGTTTCTCTCCTAAGTCACAGAATTGCAATGTACATTCTACCGCAAAGAAGAAAAAATAACAACCATGAATCCATTAATTTTTTGTGTCCTACTATCTATTTGTGAAAAAGTAGTATATAATAACCATTAAACTACCTTTCTCAAGGAGCCATTATGATCGAAACCAAAACCTTACTCCCCGGTGTCACTGTCCGGGTCTTTCATGACACACGATTTAAACAGGGGGCCTTAAGCCTCCAGCTTGTCCGGCCCATGTCCTCTCAGGAGGCTTCCCTGAACGCTCTGCTTCCCAGCGTGCTTCTCCGGGGCACCCGGCGCTATCCCACCCTGCGGGCCATTACTGAGGAATTGGACCAGCTTTACGGCGCCGCCATCAGCCCTCTGGTCCGGCGGATCGGGGATTATCAAACGACCGGTCTGTACTTGAGCTTCATGGACGACCGCTTTGCCCTCCCCGGGGACACAGTTCTCGCCCCCATGCTGTCCTTCCTGGGGGAGATACTCTTAAATCCCCTGACGGAAAATGGTTGTTTTGTCCCTGCCCTGGTGGAAAGCGAAAAGAAGAACCTGATCTCCGCCATTGAGTCCGACCTAAACGACAAGCGGGTCTATGCCATGGGCCAGCTCTTAAAAATCATGTGCCAGGAGGATTCCTTCGGCATTCCTCGCTTAGGGGAACCGGAGCAGGTGGCGGCCATCACCCCGGAAGCTCTTTTCCGGCATTATCAAACGGTTCTCCGCACCAGCCCCGTGGAGATTTTCTATGTGGGCAGCGCCTCCATAGAGGAGGTGGCTCAGCTTCTGATGCCTATTTTCGCTTCTCTGCCCCGTGCGCTTCTCTCCTTGCCGCCCCAGTCCCCCTTCCATACCTGCCAGGGGCAGGACAAAACAGAGGTGATGGACGTTTCCCAGGGAAAGCTCTGCATGGGCTTTATCACCCCTGTCACCAACCGATCCCCAGAGTTTCCCGCCATGCAGGTGCTGAACACCCTGTTCGGCTCCGGCATGACCAGCAAGCTGTTCCAAAATGTCCGGGAGAAGCTGTCCCTGTGCTACTCCATCGGCTCTTCTTACTATGGCAGCAAGGGCATCACCATCGTCTCCGCCGGCATTGACTTCCAGCAGGAAGAGCGCACCCGGGAAGAGGTGCTGCGGCAATTGCATCACTGCCGGGAGGGATGTATTTCGGAAGAAGAGTTGACCGCCGCCAAGGAGGCCCTGCTCTCTACCCTTCGGGCCACCCACGATTCTCCCAGTGCCATAGAGGGGTACTACGCCACCGCCGCCCTCAGCGGCCTCACCATGACGCCGGACACTTACATGGACGCCATCCGGGCCGTCACCCGGGAGGACGTGATTTCCGCCGCGAATACCCTGACTGCGCATAGCACCTATTTCCTGAAAGGAGGGAGCCAATGAAATCCGTATATTATGAAGATTTGGACGAAACGCTGTATTCCGGCGTTCTGCCCAGCGGTCTGACGGTGCTGGTAGTGCCCCGGAAGGGCTTTACCAAAAAGCTTGCCTATTTCGTCACGGACTTTGGCTCCATCCACACGCATTTTACCCTGGAGGGCAAGACCTTCCACGCCCCTGCTGGAGTAGCCCATTATCTGGAGCATAAGATGTTTGACCTGCCCGGGGACCGGGACGTGACCGCGGAATTTGCCGCCATGGGCGCTATGACCAACGCCTTCACCAGCTACGACATGACTGCCTACTACTTTTCCTGCACCGAGCACTTTGAAGACTGCCTGCGGCTGCTGCTGGAATTCGTGTCCACCCCCTACTTCACCCCGGAAAGTGTAGAGAAGGAAAGGGGCATCATCGACCAGGAGATTGGGATGAACGAGGATGCCCCGGACAGCGTGGTCTTCGAGAACCTGATGCAGGCCATGTATGAAAACCACCCCATCCGGGTTCCCATTCTCGGCACCTCTCAGACCATCCGGGAAATTACCGATCAGACGCTGTACGACTGCCACCGGGCGTTCTATGCCCCTGGCAACATGGTACTGTGCGTCATCGGGGACGTAAACCCCGAATCGGTCAGCGCCATCGCCCGGGAAATGCTGGGAGACGAAAAGAAAGAAGTGGGCAAAAAGATCCGGAACTGGGAAGAATCCATGGTCTGCCCCCGGAAGGAAACCACTGCCGCCATGGAAGTGGCCATGCCCACCTGCAATCTGGCCTTTAAGTGCGAGCCTCTGGGCAGCGGCGAGGAAGCCGTCCGGACGGAAATGGTGGCGGACCTGGCAGCGGAGGCACTGTTTGGGGAATCCTCCCCCCTGTATCTGAAGCTTTACGAGGAGGGAATCATCGATTCCTCCTTCGGCGGCGGTTTTGAGATCATCGACGGCTGCGCCATGCTGCTGTGCTCCGGGGATTCCGACGATCCCCATGCTCTCCGGGACGCCGTCCTCAAGGAGGCAAAACGCCTGGCCGTCGAAGGGGTCCCGGAGGAGGACTTCCAGCGGATGCGGCGCAGCGCCCTTGGTCGCCGGATCCGGGCCCTGGACAGCTTCGATTCCACCTGCTTCCGGCTCTGCGCCTATCACTTCGACCATTTTGACTTTTTCCGATTCCCGGAAATCTATGAGAGCATCCATCGGTCGGACATTCCGAAATTTCTGGGCCGTGTGGTGACGGAGCAGCGGTGCTGCCTTTCCGTCATCGAGCCCATACGTAAGGAGGAAACCCTATGATCCCGGCAAACTATTCATCCATTTCTTTCCCCGCTCTGGGGATTGAAGTCAATCCCCCAAGGACCCTTTCCCTGGGGCCGCTGACCATCCATCTCTACGGGCTGATCATTGCCGTGGGCCTGATTCTGGCCGTGGTCTATGCCTGCAAACGCTGCAAGGCATTTGGCATGAAGGAGGACGACCTTTTGGACGGCGTCCTGTGGGTCACGCCTTTTGCCATTATCTGTGCCCGGATCTATTATGTGGTCTTCTCCTGGGCAGACTACGCCGAAAATCCCATCTCCGTCCTGTACATCTGGGAGGGGGGGCTTGCCATTTACGGCGCAGTGATCGGCGCGGTGATTGGCGTGATTGTCTTCTGCCGCATTAAAAAAGTGTCCCTGCCAATGCTGCTGGATATGGTGCTGCTGGGCTTCCTCATCGGTCAGCTCATCGGCCGCTGGGGCAATTTCTTCAACCGGGAGGCCTTCGGTGCGCCCACCACCTGCTTTGCCCGGATGGGCCTGTACAATACTGTTACCGGGCAGTGGGAGTACTATCACCCCACCTTCCTGTATGAGTCCTTGTGGAATCTGGTTGGGCTGATTTTCCTGCATATTGCTTCCAAGCACCGAAAGTATGACGGGCAGATCGCCCTGGGCTACGCCGCCTGGTATGGTCTGGGCCGCACTCTCATTGAGGGGCTTCGAATGGACAGCCTGTACTGGGGCTCCATCCGGGTCAGCCAAATGCTCGCCGCCATCAGCTGCATTGCCGCCGTGGGCGTGCTGATCTGGCAGCGATTCCGTCCCCACGATCCGAAAAATCTGTTTGTCAATCGGGTTAAAGAGGGACCGAAGCCTGAGGGGGAAACCTGATGCAAATGGCCGGAACTTGCTTTTAAAGATGGCAATTTCCGACAAAAAATTGCAGTTTTAACTCTTGAAATTCGGTTTTATAGATGTATAATGACAGAAAACTCTCTGAAGTTTTTGCCCTTCTGAGGACGTTTCCGGGCATTTACCCCACAGAATTTGGAAAGTGACCCGCTTTATACCAGCATGCACTGGAGGTCATGCAGCATGAAGAAGATAGAGAAGCGTACCCCTCACTGTCAGGGGGCTATTGTCCCCTCCCCGTGTACGTATAAGAGTAATTGTCCTCCTATTAAAAACGTTCTTCAAAGGCTTCTTGCCTCGCTACTTTTGGCAGCACTGGTCCTGGGTCAGGTATGCCTGCCCGCCTTTGCAGCGGATGGGGAAGCCGCCCTCTCTTCGGATCTTGCCCCGGAAGGAACGACCGTACAGGCAGCGGCCTCCCTCCAAGGTGAGGAACACGCCGCCCAAGGCGGAGAGGAAATGACCTCAGGGGAAATTATGGCCGCCCCCATCCCGGATGACCCGGCCTATCACAACAGCGAGGGCTACACCATTCTCAGCGAGGAAAGCCTTGCCATGCTGGAGCTTTCCACCTCCCTGTTCAGTGTGGAAGGCGACCCACTGCCCCACACGCTTCACGATCTTCCCTCCCCCGGCTGTGAGAGTGAGGAGCATGTCCACACCATCGACTGCTACACAGTAACCTGCGCAAAGGAAGCCCACACTCATGGCGTCCAGGAGGATGGAACCATTTGTGAGTGGACTGTGGATTCCACTCTCTGCTCTCTCCCGGAACACAGTCATCAGAAATCCGGCTGCTCCCATGATACGACGAAACCTTCGACTTGTGGTCTGGAAGAACACAGCCATGCCAGCAGTGGTTGTACACATGACAAACTGATCTGCGGTAAAACAGCGCATACCCACGGTGATGGCTCTGCTTGTACGCTGGATTTGACTTGTGGATTTCATGAGCATACCATTAGCTGCTTCTATAAGTGGGTTGGCCCCGATGATATTCCCCATGACGGGAGTGCGAAGCTGACAAGCAGCAGTATGTGCGATTCGTGGTATAGTGATAGGCTGCCCGATGGCAATTATTCAGCAAAATATTGGGACAGCACAACAAATAGATACTGGGAGTACATGGCCACAGTTCCAGCCTGTGGAAAACAAGCTGGTTTTCATACCCACGCAGATACATGTTATGAATGTACGTTAACGGAACATACCCACACCGACGAATGCCTTGGCTGGTCCTGCGGCAAGGAAGAGCATATCCACACCGATGCATGCTATCCCTGGGACTGCGGTATGGAAGAACATACCCACACAGACGACTGCAAGAGCTGGAGCTGCCATAAGGAAGAACACGCTCACGCTTTCCCCGCCTGCTATGGCGCTGACCCCATCTGCAATCAGAATGAACACCTTCACTCCGCCGATTGCTATGAGGATGGTCTGACTCCCGCGGACTACGCCTGGGCAAACAAGACCATCAGCGCCATCAACGATCTGAACAACTGGACTTTGGAGGAAGCAAATCATCTGGCGGAGGCATATAAAGAAAATACCCTCACCGCAGAAGAGGAAGTTCGTCTGAATGCTCTCAAGAAGACACTCAGCAATGCCAACGCCCTCTATAACGCCCTATCTCCCGAGCAAAAGGTCCTGGTCACCAACGCAAGCTACCTGCATCCGGAAACCGGCTACGGCTTCCTGCTGGACCCAACATACGGTACCATTAACTTTACGGTGCAGTATTACTGCAATCAGTTCCAGTACAACTGGGGACAGGGAAACGATTTGACGTTTATCGTACCCGAAGGCCCGGGGACGCCAAACAACGGAGACGCTCTGCACACGCAGACACTCGGTTTGGTAGATGGCAGGTTAGATAAAACCTGGAAGGAGCTGCCCTTCTACGCAGATCGGGAATTCCTCTATGACAACGATTTGGAAGAAAGCATTTCCCGCATTGACCGGCTGTCCACTGAGAACAGCGCCGGCGGAACGGACAGTGAGGATTATGTAATCACAAAGCTTCAGGTGATAGATGTTACAGGTGCGGAAGAAACTGTCATTGCGGAATACACAGGCACTGCCGATACCCTTCGTCTGACCGATGGTGATACACGAGCCGAAGGTGATATCCAATACATCCATGTGGATGACGGCATGACCCTGCGCATCTGCTATGACAATGCGGAAAGCAAAACCGCAACCAACCCCGCTCACTTCTTCGATTACGATGTCACCGACGGAAACTTTGTCCAGCAAAAATATGTGGGCGAGTGGAACAATTGGCCCGCCTTATCCAATCAGGACAAGGGAATCAACGCAGATGCAAACTATAACAGCGATGGCGTACGCCTTACCTTTGGCGGTGAAACCCGTGGTGTCACCCACGCAATGGATGTATATGATGGAACCTATTTAAACTCAACCAGAACAGGGCCCACAACCACGAATGATTTTAGCTGTACCTACCATCTTGTGGGTGATACACTGGACCCCAACGGTAATCTGCGCTACAATGTAGACTCCCCATATCTATTCTGCAATGAGGATCCCGGGACAGTAACCCAGGGAAAGACTCAGTTCTCTGGCAGTCTGATCTTTGAGCAGGAAGGCAATACCCACACCCTCAGCTCCGCCAGTGTCTATAATGGCAGCATCACCTCAAGCATAGGTGGTCTGCGGGATTTCAGCAAAACCTCTGCCAGTCCTCTTTCAAACGGCTTCTGGCCCATGGACAACATCTATGATTACCAGAAGGTATGGTTCAGCACAACCCAATTCGATGAAAACGGCTGTGCCCTGAGATATTATAGCGAGGAAGAGGCCGCGGCTGCGGGAATTCCTGCCGATCAGTATATGCTGTGGGCGCCTGGTCATGATCCCTTGGATCGACCCGAAAATGGTTATGAAGGCGGCGTCTCTAACTGGTTGAGTCAGTCTACGAAATCCCCAAATGATGATGCAGACAAATATCGCAACCCCTTCTTCGGCATGGAATTTGAGGTGGACTTCGCTGTACCCAGAGACTACCTGGGTGAGATGAAATACATCTTCTACGGCGACGACGATATGTTCGTCTACCTCACCAACACCAAAACCCACGAAAGCCGTCTCATTGCCGATCTGGGCGGCGTCCACTCCTCCGTAGGTTATGTGGTCGACCTGTGGGATTACATTGATCCCACAAGCTGGGGTCCGGAGGAAGATCTCCGGGACTACCGTCTGTCTGTTTTCTACACGGAGCGGGGCGCTTACGGCTCCTCCTGCTATATCCAGTACCGGCTGCCCAACGCTACCCCGGTTCCGGTGGAGGTCCCTTCTTACTACGATCTGGAGGTGGATAAAACCGTCACCGGCCAGCCCGCAGAGGAAGACCAGAATGCCCGCTTCCAATTCAAAGTGACCTTCGCTCCGAAATGCTCCCCCACCTGCACCAACCAGAACGGCGAAACTGTGAGCATAGCTTATGACGAAAATGGCGTCGGTGTCTTTACCCTGGCTGATGGAGAAAAGATTAAATTCTCGAATATTCCCATTGGTGTAACATACACCATAGAGGAAGAGGGGAAATTAATCGACAACAAGTTAATCTCCTCCGACAGCGCCGACTACCACTTTAACGTCTCCTATACCAAGGGAGACGAAACCACCGGGCAGACAGGTAACACTGTTACTGGCACGCCTACCGCCAATGAGAGTGTCCACTTCAGAAACACAGCCTCCAGCGGCGTGGAGCTGCCCCTCACTGGTGGACCTGGCACCAGCGTCTATACCATCATTGGTATGACCCTGGTAATTGGAGCCCTTCTCCCTCTCCTTTCGATTCGCAAACGGAAAAAATTGTAAAAAATACGCCATGGGGCTTCCCGTCCCATGGCGTATTTTTTAATACTAAAATCTAATAAAA
>DLAP01000054.1:5392-6670 GCA_002493965.1 Clostridiales bacterium UBA7044 | reverse complement strand
GCCGAAGGCGAGACGGGTGAGGTGGTGAAGGGTTGGAACTGGCTCTGTAACGGAAACACCTCATCCGTCACGGCTTCGCCGTGCCGCCTTCCCCAGAGGGGAAGGCTTTTGCGTTACTTATGATACTTACTCCCCGCCTGGATAGCCTCCGCCCGGTAGAGCTGTTCCAGCACCATGATCCTTGCCAGATGATGGGGGAAGGTCATTTTTCCCATAGAAAGCTGAAAGTCCGCTTTTTCCTTTACCCTGGGCGCGATGCCGAAGGAGGAACCGATAAGAAAGCAGGCGCTTCCCTTGCCGCTGCTTTTGATCTTGGACAGGGTTTCGGCAAAGGCTTCACTGCTTAATATTTTTCCCTCCGGGGTGAAGACACAGAACCAGGAGCCCTTGGGAATCCTGGCAAGAATCTGGTCAGCTTCTTTATTGAGACCTGCGGAAATCTCCGCCTGAGAGGGATTTTCCGGGAGCCTCACCTCGGGCAGCTCCAAAAGGGTAAACTTACAGTAGCCACCCAGGCGTTTACTGTATTCGGCGGCAGCGGAAAGGTAAAAGGGTTCTTTCAGCTTTCCCATGCAAATTAACGTGATATCAAACATTTTTCTTTCCTCCATTTTGGGCTATTCTACCATGAAAACAGGAAAAAGGCAATTATCTTTTCCGGCCTTGGGGAAATAGTAAGGGTGGAGGTGAGAACATGAAAGAGAAGGAGAAAATCATTTCCGATCCCAACGGAAGCTACACCGGACGGCCTAAGGATGACCGGTATGAGGTGCCCGTCCAGGACGCGGACGATCTGTAAAACGAGCCAAGCCGGGCAAAAGCCCGGCTTGGGAAGCGGTTAGGAAATGGGGACGATATAGTCATCACACCATACATATTCTCCGTCAATCAGCTCTGCGTTAAAATTTGCGAATATCAGGGCATCGATCTGATTCACATCCACAACTTGGATGCTGCTGTTGCAAAGAAAAGTTTTTACTCCTGAGATTTTAACGGAACTTGGCATAAAATTTCTGCCGGGTAAAGAATTTTTACCCGGCAAAGAGTTTCTTTAGGCCTGCTGCGCCTTTTTCTCGTATTTTCGTTTCGTGGCCATGCCGCCGCGAATATGCCGCTCCCGTTTGTTTTCATCCAGAATCTCCCGTACCTGCAAATACAGCCCCCGATTGTAAGGCTCCAGCCGCTGGGTCAGGTCTTTATGCACTGTGGATTTGGAAATACCAAAGTGCCGGGCGGTTGCCCGGACAGTGGCACCGGTTTCGATCATGTACACAGCCA
>DLAP01000054.1:0-5107 GCA_002493965.1 Clostridiales bacterium UBA7044 | reverse complement strand
CGCTTCTCAAGGCATTCTTTCATAGGCTCCCCTCCGATGCTGTGTCAGGTCGCTTGCAAACCAAGCGTCCCGGTGTTAAAAAAGCTTATGCATCGGGAAATCGGGATATGAGTGCTTGACACACTTCCCAAGAAGGGGTAAAATGACAGAAAACTTCTTTTGCAGGAGAATGCTATGATCTACTTCAACAATGACTACTGCGAAGGCTGCCACGAAAAGATTCTGGAAGCCCTGGTGAAAACCAATCTGATTCAAACCCCGGGCTACGGGGAGGATGATATCTGCGCTTCCGCCGCAGGGAAAATTCAGGCACTGTGCGGCCGGGAGGACGTGGCTGTTCATTTTCTGGTAGGTGGTACCCAGACAAACCAGACCGTGATTTCGGCGGCCTTGCGGCCCCATCAGGGAGCCTTATGCGCGGTCAGCGGCCACATTGCCTGCCATGAGACCGGCGCCATTGAGGCTACCGGCCATAAGGTGCTGACCGTACCCTCGGAGGACGGAAAAATTACGGCCCGGCAGGTGCGGCAGGTGGTGCTGGCTCATCGGGCCGATCCCAGCTTCGAGCATACGGTACAGCCCAAGCTGGTGTACATTTCCAACCCTTCCGAATTGGGTACCCTGTATACGCTGGAAGAACTGGAGAATTTATCCGCAACCTGCCATGAACTGGGCCTGTATCTGTTCCTGGACGGTGCCCGTCTGGGCTATGGCCTTGCAAGCCGTGGAAACGATGTGACTCTTCCCGATCTGGCTCGGCTGTGCGATGTGTTCTACATCGGCGGAACGAAAGTGGGCGCCCTGTTCGGGGAGGCAGTGGTGATCACGAACCCAACCTTAAAGGAGGACTTCCGGTATCTGATTAAGCGCCACGGCGGGATGCTTGCCAAGGGGCGGCTGCTGGGGATCCAGTTTGACACCCTGATGACGGACAACCTGTATGTGAGCATTGCCGCGCATGCCGTTCACCTGGCGGACAGAATCCGGGAAACCTTGGATAAATGCGGCGTGCCCTACCTGGTTCCCGGTGTGACCAACCAGATTTTCCCCATTCTGCCTGACGCGGTTCTGGAAGAGCTGGGGAAAACTTACGTCTTCTGCGAACAGGAGCGGGTGGACGGAACCCACCGGGCGATCCGCTTCTGTACTTCCTGGGGAACGCTTGAGGAAAACGTGCAGGCGCTGTGCGATGACCTCCGTATCCTTTTGTACCCGGTAAATTTACAGCCTGTTCACCCGAATGTTTGAAAAATGTGGCATAATGTAAGAAAAAAGGAGGGGTCTCTTTGCAGATCGATAAAAAGCTTCTCCATAAACTATTCCTGCTGATTGCGGGATGTCTGGTCTTTGCCTGGCTCCTGCTGGATACGGCCCGGGCAAGTAAAGTGTTCGTGGCGATTTGGGACCTGTTTGCGCCCTTCTTTATCGGCGCCTGTATCGCTTTCGTATTCAACGTGCCTATGCGGGCCATTGAACGGCAGCTGGACGGCATCCATAAACCGGGATTTCGGCGTGCCCTGGCCATTGTGTTGACCATAGCCGCACTGGTGCTGGTCATCATGTTTGTGGTGGAACTTCTGATCCCCCAGATCCAGAAAACCACGGCGTCTCTGGCAACCAAGCTGCCTGCCTTTGTGGAACGGACGTCGGCCAGTCTCATGCGGCTGATGGACGAGAACCCGGGAGTTCGGGACTGGATTTTAGCGACCTTTGACTTGCAGAGCCTGGATTGGTCCACCATTCTGAAGGACTCTCTTTCCTTTCTGGGCAACCAGGCCAGCACCTTTATGGGCGGCGCGGTATCGGTGATCGGCACCGTGACCAACAGCGTAGTCAATACGGTGATTGGCATTGCTTTTTCCATCTACTGCCTGGGGCGCAAGGAAATCCTGGCCCGACAGGGGAGACGGATCCTGTATTCCATTGTACCGGAGCATATCACCGATGAGATTATCCGGATCCTGCGGCTGACCAACGCCACCTTCTCCAATTTTATTTCCGGTCAGTGTCTGGAAGCCTGCATTTTGGGCTGTCTGTTTGCCATTGCTATGACCATCTTCGGTATGCCCTATGCGCCTCTGGTCAGTGTGGTTATTGCTGTGACGGCATTGGTTCCTGTGGTGGGCGCTTTCGTGGGCTGCACCGTGGGCGCGTTCTTCATCCTGGTGGACAATCCCATTCAGGCAGTCACCTTTGTGGTCATGTTCCTGGTGATCCAGCAGCTGGAAAATAACCTGATTTACCCCAGAGTGGTGGGCACCTCCATTGGCCTGCCGGGTATGTGGGTGCTGGTAGCCGTCACCATAGGCGGCGATCTGATGGGCGTGGGCGGTATGCTGCTGATGATCCCTTTGACCTCCGTCTTTTATACCCTGGCCCGGGAGTTTACGGATAAGCGTCTGCAAAAGCGGGAGATTCCGGAAGAGAAGCTCCAGAACCAGCCGCCGGAAATCCAGTCCCAATTCAAAAAGAATAAGGAACGAAAGGAGCGGCTGCGTCTGCAAAAAATGAAGGAGCAGTTTATGGAGAGGCAGTCTCAGAAGAAGAAATGAATGGAAAACAGGCGGCTTTTCTGATGCTGGGAGCAGCTCTTTGCCTGCCTCTGGCATCCTGTGGGACCCAATCCCAGATTGTGGAAACCAGCTTTGAGACTTACCCTGAGATCACCCATGCCACCCTGGGGGAGCCTTATGTGCCGGTACTCCCGGAGGCAACTACCCTGACGCCCCGGGACGAGGATATGGCCCGGGTAGCAGACTATATTCCGGATATCCTGACGGAACTGAAATACAGCACTGACCACAACTTCACCGGGCAGGTGATCTATGACTTTCAGGACGTATATCTGCGCTACGGCACGGTGAAGAAGCTGAGGGACGCCCAGGCGGCCTTCGCCGAGCTGGGCCTGCGGCTGAAAATCTGGGACGGCTTCCGGCCGGTTTCCGCCCAGTTTGCGCTTTGGGAGGCCTGCCCCGACGATAACTTCGTGGCAAATCCCAACTTGGGCTACAGCAATCACACCCGGGGCAACGCCGTGGATGTTACCCTGGTGGATGAAACGGGCCGGGAACTGGAGATGCCCACGGAGTTTGATAACTTCTCCGCGAAAGCCGACCGGGACTATTCCGACTGTACAGATACCCAGCGGGAAAATGCCATGCTTCTCCAGGAGGTTATGGAAAAGAACGGTTTTAGCGGCTACTTTGGGGAGTGGTGGCATTTTAACGACACCGACCGCTATGAGCCGGAGAAAATTTTCGACCCGGTACGGGTAGGATAAAGCATGACAGCCATCGGTTCAAAAGCCGATGGCTGTCATTTTTATAGATTTCGCACCGGATTATTGGTCAGCCCCAGCAGATAATCCACGGAAACTTTATAGAAATCGGAAAGGCGAATGAGCACATCCGTGGGGATATCCCGCTGGCCCAGTTCGTAGTTACTGTACACCTGTTGAGAGCAGCGCAAAAGCTCTGCAACCTCCCGCTGCTTTAAGTCCCGGTCTTCCCGCAAATCCCGTAAACGCTGATACATGATACCACCCCTCTATAGAAATGATAGCATACCGGATATCCGGGGATTGACTTTTACCGCAAAATGCGGTAAAATATGACAGAACGACGGATCCGGAGGTTTCTTAGAAAGGGGAGGGAAGAAGATGGTAGTTCTGATCCTGCTGCTGATTGTCTTGAGTGTTGGGGGCTTTGCGTATATCCGACGGATTAAAAAGGAGCTGCCAGCGGAGGAGGATGCCCAGGCCCTGATTTGGGAGGCCGCTGCCGTGACGGCGGATTTTCTGGAAGCGGGGCAGGCGGTTTATGAGCTCAGCGAAGGAAACTATCTGGGGACCATTGCCCTTCGATTCCATCCGAGAAAGCATAACCAGGCAGGGTATCAAATAACCATGTATGACACCGGAAATCTGCTGAAAGCCTATGAAGACTACAGGCGCAGTCACCCGGAGCAGAACCGGGAGGACTTCCATGCGCTGGAAACCTTCCTGGAAGCCTACGGCGGCTGCTATGACCCGGAGCGAAACGCCCTGGTCTATGTAACAAAGCACAGTACAGGCTTTGAGACGGCCCGGGAAGGGGAAGCGGAGCTTCGAAATCGGATTGCGCTGCATCCCCTAGCGGAAATGGAATCCCTTGTATGCATTCACACCAAATATGTGGGGAAATCATAAAAAACCAGCCTGTTTTGTGCAGGCTGGTTTTTGATTCAAATCTGGGAAAACTCGTAATTCTCAAATTTCAGCCGGTCCCCCACGTCCACCCCAAAGGGCAGCAGGGCAAAGGCAACCTCGGAGACAATGCCGGTTTCGTCATACTTGACATAGGCGTAATCGCCCCGGATATCGATGATGGTACAGAGCATATGTTCTCCTTATCGAATGAAATTGGTCATCTGCCGGGGCTCGTATTCGGGCAGGCCGAAGGTCTCCTTCCCCAGAGCGATGGACTTCATCAGGAAGGTCATGTTCTTTGCCAGATTCCGGACGGTGGCAATGCCCTCCAGATCCTGCTCCGCTTCCCCGGGGGTCCGGCCATGGACGCTGTTCCAGTAGCTGCTGGAGGCAATGGGCATACCGGAGATGGTGAAATACTTATTCAGTTCATCGAAGGTGGCAGAGCATCCTCCCCGGCGGGCGATGACCACGCTGGCGCCCACCTTCATCCGCTTGTCAAAGGGGGTGCTGTAGAACAGCCGATCTAAAAAGGCGACCAGGGTGGCATTGGCGGAGGCGTAATACACGGGGCTGCCCACCACAATGCCGTCGGCCTCCTGGAACTTGGAGGCGGCCTCGTTCACGGCGTCGTCAAAGACACACTGGCCCTTTTTGGCACAGCTGCCGCAGGCGATACAGCCCCGGATAGGCTGATTGCCGATGTGGAGGATCTCCGCTTCCACATCCTCAGCGGCGAAGACCTCTGCCATCTGGTTAAGCGCATAAGCGGTGTTGCCGTTCTTCTTCGGACTGCCGTTGATCAGTAATACTTTCATGAAGAATCTCCTTTCTAAAAACCCGCCCTCAGGGGTTCCCCTGAGGGCGGGCACTTTAGCTTATGAGACGAGGTTGAGGATTAGTCCTTGTACATCTCGACCA
>DLAP01000042.1:1947-11053 GCA_002493965.1 Clostridiales bacterium UBA7044 | reverse complement strand
AACTGCACAGATGGAGCAAAAGATCCGGCGAAAGCCGAAGTTCCCATTGTGCGGTGTTGCCCTAAAAAATGCCGCCCCAAATTCGGGGCGGCATGGGATAGGAGGTATTCCGGTGTATCAAACGTTACTTTTTCACTCTGTTGAGAGCGGCGTAAAGGATGGGGGTGGCAATGGTGGTGGTGATGATCTCCGGCACCATATAGCCGCCGTTGTAGATCACGGAGAAGAGCCAGGCGCCGTACTGATGAACGATGTGGCTGGGATCGTCGGCGTACCACTGAAGGTCCAGGGCATACCAGATGACAGCGCCGGAGACGATGTGGCTGAGGTAGCGCAGCGCAGTGACCAGCAGGGTGCCGACAATGGCAGCGATGATCAAATTGGTCTTGTCGTTTTTGGTGAACTTCACATTCCGGAAGCAGCCGCCCAGGCCCAGCAGGGTGAAGGGCAGAATGTAGTCCGTGAGAATGCACACCACAATGCCGCCGGCGTCCGGAATCCAGGCCACATTGTTCAGACCCAGCAGGAGCTGGATCAGGCTGTGGGCGAAGCCGGCCAGCAGACCGGTTTTCACGCCCCGGCGCAGGGACAGGATGATGATGGGGGCCATACTCACGATGGTGACGGAGCCGCCGTAGGGGGCCTCCCAGATTTTCAGCAGGCTCAGAACGGTGGCAAGAGCGATCATAATGGCGCTCTCTGTGAGAATCTGAACCTTTTCGCTTGCTTTGTTTGCCATAACGCAAACCCTCCATTGGATAAAAAAGTATCGCATTGCAAGCCGTCCAGGTGCAATGCGACATTTTTGTCTCATATGTGCATCTTTCCCTCCGACGGTACTAACCGTATCAGGTTCACGGGTCAGGACTGCGGAAAAGCCCAATCTCAGCCGGATGCGTCCGGCCCCCCGAAGACTTATTGAAACGCGATCTAAAAGATATTATAGTAAAAAAGGGGATCTTGTCAAGAAAGAAATCTTCCTGGGCTTTTCCCAGCCGCAGCGCTGGAAAATATGTTCCCCCAATATAGGAGTTTCTTACGCCATATCCAGATTCAGCTGCCTGCCGCCCAGGATATGGAAGTGGAGATGAGGCACCGTCTGACCGGCGTCCGGGCCGCAGTTGCTGACCACCCGGTAGCCGCCAGTCAGCCCCTCCGCGTTGGCAATCCCGGGAATTACCGCGAAGATGTGGGCGACTACGCCGCTGTTTTCCTCCGTGACCCCGTTACAGCCGGAAATGTGGGCCTTGGGGATCACCAGAATGTGGGTCGGGGCCTGGGGGTTGATATCCCGGAAGGCCAAACAAAGGTCGTCCTCGTAGACCTTGGTGGAGGGGATATCCCCGGCAATGATTTTGCAGAATAAGCAGTCCATGATGGCTTCCTCCTAAAAATGTTATATCCCAAAAACGTGAACGCCGGTCATAGTGACCACGCCCATAATGATGCCCGCAAGCAGAACCCCTAAACATACGGCCACAGTGGTGGACTTGATGCCCATGTCCAAAAAGGATGCCGCCAATGTCCCCGTCCAGGCGCCGGTGCCGGGAATGGGAATCCCCACGAACAGCAGCAATGCCACAAAGAGCCCGCCCCGGCCGGTGCGCTTCCTGAGCTTCGCGCCGCCGTGCTCCCCCTTCTGATAGCAGAAGGTGAAGAACTTTCCGATATATTTTTTGTCACAGCCCCAGATCAGAACCTTTCGGGCAAAGAAGTAGATGAGGGGTACAGGCAGCATATTTCCGATGATGCACACGACCAGCGTGATCGGATAGGAAAGCCCCATCAGCACGCCGTAGGGCACCGCCCCCCGCAATTCCACCAATGGCACCATGGAGATCAAAAAGCAGAGCAGATATTTTTTCAGCATAAAGCGCTCCTGAAGATTTGCACGTAAAACTCTAAGGCAACACCGCACAATGGGAGCGGCGGCTTTCGACGGATCTTTTGCCCCATTGTGGGGTGCTGCCCTAAAAACCATTTTCCATATCATACCATAGACTACCCGGTTTTGCAATGAAAAAACCCTGTTTTTTCCTTAACGTTTCCTTAAAATAGCCTTTATGCCGGGGTAATTGGGGAACTCTTTTTAATTTTTCTTGAATTTCCGCCGGAAAGGGTGGAAGTTTCTCTGAGAATGTGCTATAATGCCTAAGATTATAAACTGCGGGAGTTTGCCCCAGGGAAACTCTGAATCAATCGTCTGCGGCTGGACGGCGGATCTTTTTCTCCATCCGTACAGTTCATAAAATGGGAAATACATCCAGTGTTCCTCCATTTTATGAACTTTCGGCTGAAGAAAAATCTCGCGCTGCTTTTCTCTGACGATTTAATCAGAGCCTCCCTGCGGATACGCTCCCCTTGGGAGAGAAAACTATGCTGGAATTATTGGCCCCTGCCGGTTCCATGGAGGCCCTCCGGGCGGCGGTGCAGAATGGCGCCAATGCCGTTTACCTGGGCTGCGGAAGCTTTAACGCCAGGCAGAGCGCGAAGAACTTCACACCCCAGACCCTGGTGGAGGCGATCAAGTATTGCCACATCCGGGGGGTTCAGGTCCATCTGACCGTGAACACCCTGGTGTCCGACCGGGAAATGAAGGAAGTGGAGGAGCTGGTGCGCCACGCGGCTCTCAATAATATTGATGCCTTCATCGTCCAGGATCTGGGCCTTACGCAGTTGTGCCGCCAGGTGGCGCCCCATGTGCCCATCCACGGCTCCACCCAGATGACGGTCCACTCCCTGGAAGGGGTGCGGCTGTGTGCCGCCATGGGCATGAAGCGGGTGGTCCTGAGCCGGGAGCTGAGCCGGGCGGAGATCCGCTACATCTGTGCCCAGTCCCCTATTGAAATTGAAGTGTTCGGCCATGGGGCCCTGTGTATGTGCTATTCCGGCCAGTGCTATCTGTCTGCCGTCATTGGCAGCCGCTCCGGGAACCGGGGCCGGTGCGCCCAGCCCTGCCGGCAAAGCTACGGCTACGGACGGTGGGAGGATAAGTACCCCCTGAGCCTGAAGGACAACTGCCTGGTGAATTACCTCCAGGAGCTGCAGGAGATGGGGGTTGCCTCCCTGAAGCTGGAGGGCCGGATGAAGCGGCCGGAATATGTGGCGGCGGTCACTGCCGTCTACCGGAAGGCCCTGGATGAGGGCGTGGTGACGAAGGGCATGATGGACACCCTGTACGCCGCCTTTAACCGTCAGGGCTTTACCGACGGCTACTACCTGGGAAAAATTGATAAGAATATGTTTGGCATCCGGGAGGAAAACCAGGAGGACACCTCCTGGCTCCAGGCTGCCCGCCAGTCCTATGAGACGGGGGAGACCCCTCGGGTGGATCTGCACTTCCGGGCGGAGGTGACTGTGGACGGAAGTTCTCTTTCAGTGATGGACCCGGAGGGCCGCACCTGCAAGATCACCGGCCCCATGCCGGAACGGGCTAGAACCTATGCCCTGACCGGGGAGGCGCTGGCCCAGCGGGTAGCTAAAACCGGCGGCACTCCCTACCGGTGCGTGGAGGTGCGCACCCGGGTAGACCCGGGGCTGATCTTGCCCGCCTCTGCCATCAACGCCATGCGCCGGGAACTACTGAACCAGCTCACCGCCCTGCGTGCCCGGCGGGAGGAGCATCCCATCGGGAAAGCCAAGGCAGTACCCATGCTGAAGGGCCCCACAGGCCTGCCCGGCCTCACCGTCCAGGTAACAACCCGGGAGCAGCTGACCCCCTACCTTTTAAATTCCGAAACCGCCATGCTCTACATTCCCCTGCATATTCTCATGGAGGACCGGGCGGTGACGGAACGGCTGGTGAAGCGGGGACGGCTGGCCGTGGCGCTGCCAAGGATCGTCCACGACGGGGAGCTGCCGAAGATCAAGGCCGCTCTGGCCGCCCTGGCGGCTCTTGGGGTCAAGGACGCGCTGGTGGGTAACTTAGGTCTCCTGGCCCCTGTCCGGGAGGTGGGGATGCGGATCCACGGCGACTTCGGCCTGAATATCTTCAACTCCACGTCCATGAACGTGATGCGGAATCTGGAGGCCGCCTCCGCCACCGTCAGTTTTGAGGCCACCCTGCCCCAGATCCGGGACATGAGCAAGGCGGTGAAGATGGAGCTGATCGCATACGGCCGGCTGCCTCTCATGGTCACGGAGCAGTGCCTGATCCAGGGCCGGACCGGGGAGTGCACCTGCCATCTCCAGAGCAATGTGAAGCTGACGGACAAGACCGGGGCGGAGTTCCCCGTCATCAAGGATGGGGACAGCTGTCGCAGCGTGCTTTTAAACGGAAGGAAGCTGAGCTGGTTGGACCGTCAGGAGGACTTAAACAAGCTGGGATTGTGGGCCCTGCGGCTGTACTTCACCACGGAAAACAGCCGGGAGGTGGACCGGGTCATTGGCGAATACTTAAATCCTGTGCCCTTTGATCCCGGCGCCTGCACCCGGGGACTGTATTTGCGGGGCGTGGAATAACAAGGAAAACGCTCAATTTTTGAGACATAAACCCCGGCCAATGCGTTTGATAGGCAGGGAGAAAAGGATTCTGCTATGAAGATCATTTTGGCGTCCGGGTCCCCCCGGCGCAGGGAATTGCTGGGGCTGTTCCGCGTGCCCTTCACCATCCAGGCGGCGGATATTGACGAGACCATGGATCCCGCCGCTGCTCCCGCTGAGGAAACGGCCCGGGTCAGCATCCGGAAAGCCCAGGCGGTGCCCAGGGAGAAGGACGATCTTGTCATCGCTGCCGACACCATTGTGGTGTGCGGAGGAAAAGTTTTGGGAAAACCCCGAAACGAAGAGGAAGCGGCAAAGATGCTGACCCTGCTCTCCGGCCGGGACCATCAGGTCATGACCGGCTGTACGGTCCTCCGGGGAGAAAGAAGGGAAACCTTTACGGAGATCACAGACCTCCATTTCCGACCCCTGACCGGTCAGGAGATCGAGGCGTATGTCCGCACCGGGGAGCCTATGGACAAGGCGGGGGCCTACGGCATCCAGGGGGGCGCAGCCCTGTTCTGCGAGAGAATGAACGGCGACTACTATAACGTCATGGGCTTACCGGTGTGCCATTTGGGAAAGGTCCTGAAGGAAATCGCCCCGGAGTTGTTTGACGAGAAATAACGAAACCTGTTTCCAAAAGCCCCTGGGCTTGCGGTCGCTTGAATCGGAGGAAATCCATGAGAAACTTATTTACAACACGGGTCAAAGCCATTCTGGTGGTGGCGGTGCTGGTGGCGGCGGGCCTTGGCATCCTCAGCGGCATCACCGGCGAAACCATTCCGGAACTGATAGTAAAGGGCGTCATGAAGCCCTTCCGGGCGGCGGGCACCGCTCTGACCAACACGGCCGAGAAATATTACGGGTATATGTTCCGGTACGAGGCGCTGGAGGCCCAGAACGAGGTGCTGGAGGAGCGGATCGCGGAAATGGAGGACCTGGCCCGTCAGGCCGACTCTGTTCAGCGTGAAAACGAACGGCTCCGTCAGCTTCTGAGCCTACAGGCTGCCCATGAGGATTACAAAATGGTGGACGCCTATATCATCGGCTGGAGCACCACGGACTGGGAAAATACCTTCACCATCAACCGGGGCACCAACGCGGGTATCAACGTGAATATGTGCGCTGTTACCGCCAACGGCGAAGTGGTGGGCCTGGTGACGGAGGCGGGACCCAACTACGCCGAAGTCACTACGGTGCTGGACTCCACCCTGGAAATTTCCGGCACCATCTCTACCTCCGGCTATAACGGCATGGTCCGGGGCGGCTACATTGACGGCAACGACACCCTGCTGCAAATGAACTATCTGCCCTCCTCCGCCATTATCCGCAACAAGGACCAGGTTGTGACCTCCGGTTCCACCGTGTACCCCCGGGGCCTGATCATGGGCTATGTGGTGGACGCCGGCTTTGAGGAAACGGGTGTTGCCAAGTTCGCCCTGCTGGATCCTGCCGCAGATATCACCTCTCTGGAGCAGATTTTCATTATCACCGACTACACCACCGACGCGGACACCACGGCCGCGGCAGCAGATCCCAGCGCGGCGGCCACGGAATCCACTCAGCCGTCCACAGCGCCTGTGGGAGGAAACGTAGGATAAGACTATGGCAAAAATGAAACGAACCAAATCCGAATTTAAGCCGGATGCTGCCCGGGGCTCGGGACTGAAGACCCTGCGCCTGACCCGGCTGCAGCAGCTTCGGCTGGTGAAATGGCTCTGCCTTGCGGCGACCCTGATTCTGGCTGTGGTGATTCAGGACGTGATCCTCAGCCGGGTGCGCATTTTCGGGGCCACGCTGGAGCTGGTGGTGAGCCTGATCCTGCTGATCACCGTTATGGAGGGCACCGAGGTGGGAAGCCTCTTTGTGCTGATCGTATCGGTGCTGTACTTCTTTACCGGTACATCCCCGGGGGCCTACTGCATCGGCTTTCTCACCTTCCTGGGTGTGATTATGACCCTGCTGCGGCAGATGTATCTGAACCGAAGCCGAAGTGCCATTGTAATGTGCGCCGGAATCGCCGCCATCGTCTATGAGCTGTGTGTTTTTGGCATGGGCATTTTCAATGGACTGACCCGGTGGAGCAAGCTCCCTGTGTTCCTGCTGGCCGGTGTATACAATTTGCTGATTATGATTCCCCTTTACCCGCTGATCTGTAAGATCGGAACGATTGGAGGCAATACATGGAAAGAATGAGTCGATTCCGGGCGGTAATGCTGGTTGTCTTATTTGCCTTTGTGCTGGTTTTGTTCGCCGGAAAGCTGTTCCGGCTTCAGATTATTGAAACCAACGGTAACACCGATAACACCCAGACCTACACCACCCTGACCACCGTTCGGGCATCCCGGGGGGATATCCTGGACCGAAACGGCAACGTCCTGGTGGGCAACCGGGCCTCCTACGACCTGGTGTTCAACCACTACGTTACCAGCTCCTATTCCAACCGAAACGACGCGCTATACCGTCTGGTCCAGAAGTGTAAGGAGCTGGGCATCACCTATACGGACCACTTCCCCATCACCCGGGAGCGTCCCTTTGACTATACCCTGGCGGATATGAATACCTCCTGGCAGAACCACTTCCGGGCCTTTATGGTGGACCGTGGCCTGGACTCCGACATCAGCGCCCCCCTGCTGCTGGAGAAAATGCGCAGCCGGTACAAGATCCCCGACACCTGGTCCGACGAGGATGCCCGGGCGGTGATCGGCTTCCTGTACGAGTTTGACCTGCGCGGCATTTCCAACCTGCCGACCTATACCTTCCTGGAGGACGTGTCGGATGAGAATCTGTCCGCCCTTCTGGAACTGAACACCCCCGGCCTGATGGTAGAAAGCTCCACCGTCCGGGAATACCATACCCAATACGGGGCCCATATTCTGGGGTACCTGGGCGGCATGAGCAGCGACCAGTGGGAAGAATTTAAGGATCAGGATTACTCCATGGACGCGTTGGTCGGGCAGACCGGTTTTGAGCAGGCCTTCGAGGAATACCTCCACGGCATTGACGGCACCCGTGTGGACGTGGTTAACAAGGACGGCGCCACTGTGGACCAGTACTGGGCCAGAGAAAAGGACGACGCCGGAAATACGATCACCAAGTCCCCTGTGGCGGGCAACAACGTGGAAACCACCATTGACATCGGCATCCAGAAGGTGGCCGAGGACGCCCTGGCCAGCGCAATGCACCGGATCACCGACCCCTTGGACAACACGGCAGTAGGAGACGATTCGGGTCTGGACGCGGAAGGGGCCGCCGTCATCGTCATGGAGTGCAAAACGGGAAAAATCCTGGCCTGCGCCAGCTATCCCACCTTTAATCTGGCCACCATGCTGGACGACTGGGAGCAGATTAACAATGACCCCATGAAGCCCCTGTTTAACCGGGCCTTCGGCGCGGAATATCCCCCCGGCTCCACCTACAAGATGTGTACCCTCATTGCCTCCATGGAAAACCGGAACTCTAAGGGTGAATGGATTTACTCCCCCGGCGAGATCATCCCTGACAAGGGCGTGTTCACCAAGTACGAGGGCTTCTCCCCTACCTGCCTGCTTTGGACCTCTGCCCATGCCGTGCACAGAACCTTGGACGGTCAGGACATTGACGCCACCTGGGCTCTCGCCGGTTCCTGCAACTACTTCTTCTACGAGCTTGGCTCCCGGCTGAAGTGGGAGATGATGGCGGAAACCTCCCAGGCTCTGGGTCTGGGCGTTCCCACGGGCATCGAGCTGGTGGAAAAGACCGGCGCGCTGAACACCCCGGAGCGGAAGAAAGAGGTTTATAAGACCGGCCTGGACGCCAACTTCTCCGCAGGCGACCGTGTTCTGGGCGCCATTGGACAGGGTGAAAACCGGTATACCCCCCTGCAGCTGGCAGTGTACGCCTCTACCCTGGCCAACAAGGGCACCCGGATGAAGGCCACCTTCTTAAGCCGGGTGGTGTCCTCGGACTACCGCACCCTGATTAAGGAAAATCAGCCGGAGGTTGCCAACCAGCTGGATCTCCAGTCCACCACCGTGGACGCCTATTATACCGGTATGCGCATGGTCATCACCAACGCCACCGGCACCGGCAAAAGCTTCTTCGGCGGGTATGCCGATCAGATCGGAAACTATGACTTCCCCTGTGACGGCGTACAGTGGCCCATGCGCAATGAGGTTACGGTGTATGCCAAGACCGGCACCGCCCAGCACTCCTCCGGCGGCTCTGACCATGGCGCGTTTATCTGCTTTGCCCATCGGGCAGAGGAAACCGAGCCGGACATTGCCATCGCGGTTTACGGCGAGAAGGTGGCCCACGGCTCGTCCCTGGCTCCTGTTGCCGAGCAGATTCTGATGGCCTACTATGAGCTGACTGCCTCCTCTGAGGTCACGGCATTTGAGAATCAGGTAGGCTGATTTTCGAAATAGACTCCAAAAAGCGCTGCCCAAAGCAGCGCTTTTTGATTTATGTGGGAAGGAAATCCTCGAAGATGCGCCCTCTCAGTCACGGCGCGTTGCGCCGTGACAGCTCTCCCTTTGGGAGAGCCCAGGCTGTCGAAAAACCATGTCATTTTCGGGCAAAAAGGTGGGGTGCTCTCGTATTCTGGGGGATTACCACACCAGTGGTGCTCCGCGCAGCGAAT
>DLAP01000042.1:0-1612 GCA_002493965.1 Clostridiales bacterium UBA7044 | reverse complement strand
GGAGACTTTTTTGACACGCTGAGCTCTCCCAAAGGGAGAGCCAAGGAGATTGCTCAATGCTCTGCCGTCCTAAAACCTTGGAACCACGCACTTGCCTCTCCCTTTGGGAGAGGGCCCAATGCACAGTTAACGGGCTGCCCCCCCCAAAGTCGGGACAGCCCGTTTTCATAGATCAGTGCCCTTACTTCTTTTCCTTCACCAGGAAAATCGCTACCAGGGAGCTGACAAGCAGCAGATAGGGATAGAACAGATACCCCATGATCTGGAAGGCGGATAGAGAGACACCCATCTCCGCCGTGGCGGAAATGGCAACCAGCATCTGGGCGCCATAGGGGATAATGCCCTGGAAGATGCAGGAGAAGGTGTCTAAGAGGCAGGCCGTCCGCTGAGGGGTGATGTCGTATTCCTGGCTCATTTCCTTGGCAATGGGGTTTGCCATGACGATGGCTACGGTGTTGTTGGCGGTGGCGATGTCCATAGTCCCAACCAGCAGGCCCATGCCCAGCTGGCCGCCCTTCTTGCCCTTGAATAGGCTCTGAATGAAACTGAGCAGGGCGTCAAAGCCGCCGTAGACCCGAATCAGGGAACACATGGCGGCAACCAAAATGGCCACCATGCTGGTTTCGAACATACCGGCAGCGCCAGAGCCCATGCTGGCAAGCAGGTCCGTTGCGGCGGTCTGGCCGGTGGCCAGCATGATGATCGCCCCGGAGGCAATGCCGATGAGCAGCACCACAAATACATTGATGCCTGCAATGCCGCCCACAAGCACCAGCACATAGGGCAGGATCTGGAGCAGGTTGTAGCTCTCCACAATGGGGGTGGTGTCGTGGCCCAGGGTGAGAATCAGAATCAGCACCAGGGTGGCGACAGCCGCCGGAAGCGCGATCCAGAAATTTCCGCGGAATTTATCCTTCATGGCGCAGCCCTGGCCGTTGCAGGCGGCGATGGTGGTGTCGGAAATGAAGGAAAGATTGTCGCCGAACATGGCTCCGCCCACAATGCTGCCCACGCACAGAGCCACAGAGAAATTGGAGGCCTGAGCCACCTCCACGGCAATGGGGGTGATGAGGGTGATGGTGCCTACAGAGGTACCCATAGCGGTGGACACGAAGCAGGCTACCAGGAACAGCACGGCTACGGCAAACTGGGGCGGGATCAGGCTGAGCATGAAGTAGGCCACGCTCTGGGCGGAGGACCGTCCCACCACGCCTACGAAAGCGCCGGCTACCAGGAAAATCAGCAGCATGGTGATGATGTTCTTATCCCCCACGCCCTGGCCCATGATGGTGAGCTTCTGATCAAAGCTCAGGTCCTTGTTTTGCAGGCAGGCGACCAGGATCGCCACCAAAAAAGCGATGACGATGGGAATGTTGTAGAAGCCCATGGGAATTTTCAGCCCATATTCAAACAGCAGTCCCAGCCCCAGATAGATCAGCAGGAATACGCCGATGGGCAGCAGCGCCCAGGGATTTTTCTTTTTCATATTCTCTCCTCCATACGCATTTGTTTCCGTGATAAATACAAATAAACTGTATCACAAATCCCAGGACCTGTCAAGGAAAGTTCCGGCACAGTCAGCACTTAGGGTGTAGGTGTTACAATGATGTGT
>DLAP01000004.1:20078-43365 GCA_002493965.1 Clostridiales bacterium UBA7044 | reverse complement strand
CCGTACGGGAATCGAACCCATGTTACCGCCGTGAAAGGGCGGTGTCTTAACCGCTTGACCAACGGGCCTGGTAGCGGCAATCTGATTCGAACAGATGACATACCGGGTATGAACCGGCTACTCTACCAACTGAGTTATGCCGCCATATTGGTCAACCGATTCCGGCACCGCCGAAACCAGCCTCTTTATTATATCCATGAGGTGGTGCTTTGTCAAGAAAATTTTTGAATTTTTTTCGGTAATTCTGGCAATCCTTTCCGGGAGGTGATTCGAATTGAAAATTTTAAAACCCACCGCCCTTTTCTCCGTAGGCGGCAGCGCCTATGTAGCGCTGGAGCTTGTGTACCGAGGATTTAGTCATGTGAGTATGTTCGCCGCTGGCGGGGCGTGTTTCCTGCTCATCGGTCAGGTTTCCAGGCTTTCCCTGCCCAAAACCGTTCAGTCCTGCCTGGGCGCCGGGATCGTCACCACTGTGGAACTGGTGACGGGGCTGCTGGTAAACCAGCAGCATACGGTTTGGGACTACCGGGGCCAGCCGGGGAACTTCCTGGGGCAGATCTGCCCGCTGTTTACCCTGCTGTGGATCCCCGTCTCCGCCGCTGCATTGAAGCTGTACTGCTGGACAGACGGGAAGCTTACCCAGCTTTTCCCAGCAAAGCAAAAGGAATCCGGCCTTTCATAAGGCAAAACCCTCCCGGAACCCCGGGAGGGCGCTTTTACATAATGCAGAATCAAGCGATCCGCACAGCGGCGACCACCAGACGTCCATTGTCCAGGGTGTATTCGCAGGTGGACAGGCAGAGCAGCTTATCGCCGTACACAGGCGTGATGCCGGTATCATAGAAGGACAGATCCTTGCAGGTCTTTACGAAATCATTAAACTCCTTCTCATTGTCCGCGTCCACAAACTTGTGGTAGCTGAAGCCCTCGCCCACGTTGGCGCTGGTCTTGAACACCGCGAAGATCTTATACGTATGCTCCTTATACAGGGTGTTGAAGAAAATCATGGGATTATTTTCCCAGGCGGACTTGCTGGTGTAAGCGCCCAGGGCGGCGAACATACTGCCATCGGCCATATGATGACCGAAGAGGGTGATGTTATCACTGGGCTCGTCGATATCCGCCTCTTCCCAGGCATAAATGGCGCCCCACTCACTGGGGTTCCCGTCAAAATCCCGCTTCAGGTAGTAATTGGGGTTGTCCGGGGTCTGCACCACCGGGTAATTGATCTTGGTATTCTCAATCTGGATCCAGCCTACCATGTCGTTGTTGGTGTTATAAAGTTCCTGATACTTTTCCAGAATGGTCGGCTCCGTTGGCGCGGTGGTCCCTTCCGTAGTCTCCACCGGGGCGGTGGTGACTGTGGGCTTCTGGGTGGGGACAGTGGTCTGACCCTGGATCACCATATTTTGCAGTTCCTCCGCCCGCTTTTTCTGGGCGTTGCTGTTCACAATGTACTTGCCAACCAAAACCGCACTGACACCAAACGCGATCACAAGAAGGATCACGGTAATTGTAAACAGAATTTTTTTTGTATTCATAGGCAGATACCTCCTTTTCCTTATTATAAATCAGCCTGCCCCTACTGTCAAGCGGGGCAGTTCTTAAGAAACGTTTATGTTTTTGTTGAGAATATGGAAACAGAGCTGGTTTTTGCCAGCGCCCCGGATAGGCAGAACTCTCTGTGTCAGCGGAGAAAGTATCCCGGCGGGAATTTCCCGCCGGGAGAGCTGCTCAATCCTCGAAGGTCAGAATATCCTTGTACTTTTCCTTGAACAGACCGTAAACAGCATCCAGAATGGCTTCATCCTCCACTGCCAGGTAGTTTTCGTTCTCCTCGTCCACAGGCTCCACTTCCAGGATGACGATTTCGGTGGCTTCCTCCATGGCGGGCATCAGGACCAGGTATTCCTTGCCCTCATAGGTCATGCAGTCCAGGTATTCAAAGTCCGTCTCCACGCCGTTTTCATCGGTGAGGGTCAGAATGTCGACCTCTTCTTCGGGGGTCAGGTTTTCGTTTTCCATATGGGTTCCTCCTTGGCGTTTTCCGGCAGAACCGGAGGTGTTTTTCATCTGTTTGGTATTATAGCATAGTTTTTCGCCCCTGTCTACCGGAAGAAATCCACATTCTCCAAAGTTGATTTTCCTGGTTTTGCATGGCATATTAAGGAAAAGGAAGTGACCGTCATGGAAATCCGCAAGCATTACGAGAAGGACGATGCCCTCCGGCAAAGCTTTAACGCTCTTTCTGAGGCAGTCTTCGGCTTAAACTTTGAAAATTGGTACCGCACCGGTTTCTGGCAGGAAAATTATACTCCCTATTCGGTGATTCTGGAGGGGCAGGTGGTGGCGAACGTCTCCCTGAACCGGACGGATATGGTGATCCACGGAAAGAAAAAGCGCCTGTACCAGCTGGGCACGGTCATGACCAGGCCGGAATACCGGAACCGGGGCTATATCCGTGCCATCATGGCAGAAATTGAGAAGGACACCGCCGATGCTGACGGCGTCTATCTGTTCGCCAACGACAGCGTCCTGTCTTTCTATCCTAAGTTCGGTTTCCAAAAGGCCCGGGAATTTGTCTATGAAGCCGCCCTGTGCCAGACGGGCCCATGCCGGATGGCCCAGGTCTCTATGGACTGTCCCGAGGATTGGGCGAAGCTAAAGCGCGCCATGGAAGAAAGCACCTTTTCGGCGGCTTGCTATATGGTGGCCAATCCCGGCCTGATTTTCTTCTATGTGACCCAGTTTATGACGGACTGCGTGTATTACTGCGCCGATCTGGAGACCTGGGCCATCGGAGAAATCGAAGATGGCAGTCTGACCCTGCACAACGTCTTTACCTCGAAGCCCGTTTCCCTCCGGGATGTGATTGCCGCGTTTGGCAGCCAGGTTTCCAACGTCACCCTGGGCTTTGCCCCGGCGGATCCTTCTGGCTTTGCCTGCCGGGAACTAAAGGAGGAGGACACCACCTTCTTTGTAAAGGGGGACGTCTTCCGGGACTTTGAAGAAAGCCTTCTGCGGATCCCCTCCCTGTCCCATGCGTAAAAAATCTGCTTCAAAAATTGTGGGGAACGGAGAACTTTTCCGTTCCCTCTTTTCTTTTTTCCAGAAATCGGTTATACTGTCTTCGGAAACTTTACAAATCAGGAGCCAGTCATGAGAATCCTATACGACAGCAAGCAGCTCATTTACAAGACCCCCTTCGGAACCCTGACCCCGGAGGAAAGCTGCACCCTTCACATCCACGTCCCCCATACCGTCCAGGCGGATCATGTGACCTGCCTGCTCAAATACGACGGCGGTCAGGAGGCCCAGAATATCCCGCTGTACTTAACGGAGCGGAAAGGGGCTTACGATGTCTTCGCCGGAAGCTTTTCCATTCCCTACCCGGGGCTGTATTTTTATTATTTTTACATCCATAACCCTTCCGGAGGCTTCCGCCTGTTCAAGGAAGGGGACGACACCAACATGGAGGCCGGGGACCTGTGGCAGCTAAGCTGTGTTCCTGCCGATTTCCATACCCCGGATTGGGCAAAGGGGGCTACCATTTACCAGATTTTCCCCGACCGGTTTTATAAGTCCGGGGACTGCAACCTTGTAGGGAAGCTGGAGCCTTACACCGTCCACAAATCCTGGCATGAGGAAGTGGAGTGGAAACCCACCCCCGAGGGGAAGGTATTAAATAACGACTTTTTCGGCGGCAATTTCCGGGGGATTACGGAAAAGCTGGACTATCTCGTAAGCCTGGGCGTCACCCTGATTTACCTGAACCCCATCAGCAAGAGCTTCTCCTCCCATCGCTATGATACGGGAGACTACAAGGTTCCTGACCCCATGCTGGGCAGGTCGGCGGATTTTGCAGAGCTTTGCCGTCAGGCCCATGCCCGGGGCATCCGGGTGATCCTGGACGGGGTATACTCCCACACCGGTTCCAACAGCCCCTATTTTAACCGGGAGGGAGCCTTTGACAGTGTGGGCGCTTACAATTCCCAGGAATCCCCCTACTATAGCTGGTATACCTTCTACAATTGGCCGGATTCCTACCATTCCTGGTGGAACTTTGACACCCTGCCCACGGTAAACAAAATGGATCCCGCCTTCCTAAACTATATCATTTTCGATGAAGACAGCGTGGTGGCCCACTGGTTGAACCTGGGGGCGGACGGCTTCCGCCTGGATGTGGCCGACGAGCTGCCCGACGAATTTCTGTCCCTGCTTCGCAAACGGGTGAAGGAAATCAAGCCAGACGCGCTGATTCTGGGTGAGGTCTGGGAGGATGCTTCCAACAAGATCGCCTACGGGAGCCGCCGCCGCTATTTCACCGGCGGAGAGCTGGACAGCGTGATGAATTATCCCTTCCGCACCGCCATCATTCACTATGTCCGGGGCATCGATGGCGGCAGGGGTCTGAAAGACACCGTCATGACCATTGTGGAGAATTACCCCCCGGAGGTGGTGGCGGCCAACATGAATCTGCTGGGCACCCATGATACCCCCCGGATTCTCACCGCATTGGTGGACGATTTCGACGGCAGCCGGGAGGAAAAGGCTAAGCGAAAGCTGTCCCGGAACCAGTTCGATGTGGCCTGGGAGCGGCTGCTGATGGCCTCCTTCCTGCAATATACCCTGCCTGGCAGCCCCAGTCTGTACTATGGGGACGAAGCCTGCATGGAGGGCTACCGGGATCCCTTTAACCGCCGCCCCTATCCCTGGGGCCATGAGAACCCGGATTTCCTCAACCACTTTAAACGCCTGGGCCGCCTGCGCCGGGAGCATGAGGCATTACGGCTTGGAGACGTCGCTTTCTTTATGGCGGAGGACAAGCATCTGGGCTTTACCCGCAGCTACCAGGGGAAGACCCTGCGGATCTACTGCAACCGCAGCGGCGATGCCTGGGAGGTCCCGACCGCGAAACTGGTAATGGGCTATAACCTGCAAATCGTAGCTCCCGATTGGCTGACATTGGGACCCAGGGGTTTCTGCATTACGGAGGATAACTGATGGAGACAGAGAAATTTGTTTCCGGCTATTGCCGCCAAAAAGACGGCAGTCGGATGGTAGAGGTCGTGCTGGAAGAGAACACGGTCACGGAAGTCGACTGCTGCTACGGAAGCTGCATCTACCAGGGAAACTGCCCCATTGCGAAGGAAATTGACGAATTGGGGGGCACACGGAGGGATAACATGAAAGACGTCTATCAGGAATGCCCTCAGTTTGAAAATAGGGACTACCTTCTGCGGCTGGTGACGAAAGCCGATGCTGCCGATCTGTGGAAGGTATATTCCGACGAAAAGGCGGTGCCGTTCTTTAACGCCGATAACTGCCACGGCGATGATTTCCATTACCGGACCCTGGAGGCAATGGAAAAGGCTCTGGATTTTTGGCAGTTCTCCTACAGCGCCGGGTACTTCGTCCGGTGGGCCATTGTGGAGAAGATAAGCAGCGAGGCCGTGGGAACCATCGAGTTGTTCCACCGGGACTCCCAGGACGCGTTCACGAATTGCGGTCTGCTCCGGCTGGATTTGCGCAGCGATCAGGAACGCGCTGATAAGATCCAAAGCATCTTAAGCCTGATCCTGGCAGATGCCTACGTGCTCTTTGCCTGCGACCAAATCGCCACAAAGGCCATTCCCGCCGCCGCCCAGCGGATTGCGGCGCTGAAAGCCCTGGGGTTTGTACCCACTGAAGAGAAACTGGTGGGTGAGGACGGAACGGAATACCCCTTCTACTTTGTGAAGAAGCAAGCGCAATAAATCTCTTTCCTATAAAAGTCTTCTGCGTGGCAAACGCCGCGCAGAGGACTTTTTGCAGATTATGCCTTTCCCGGCATAGGCCAGGGAATGTTCAGCTCCTGCCACATGGCTTCCACCCAGGGGTAGACCTGTTCCGTTTGTGTATCCATGTAGTTATGGCCTTCGCCGCTGAACCACATTCCTTCCTCGTCCTTGATAAAGGAATAGCCGCCGAAATTCTCCAGTGTCCCAGATGTACCCACGATTCTGTAAATGGTATACCCGTTTTGATCCTGATAGGTGTAGATGTAGGGCTTGCCGCCTGCAACCGCTTCGGTGATATCCAGGTTCTCTCCGTTGCCGGTAAAGTACAGCCGCCCCTGGCGAACCTCCGCGAAGGAGACTTCCCCTGTCTCCGCCTGGGCCTGAACCACCATCTCCCCCTTTTCGTTCTCGCCCTCGTAAACCGTAAGCCCCGTTTCCGAATCCCGGAATTTCAGCATCAGATTTTCCACGGCTGCCCATACAGGAGGAGCCAGACAGATCACCAGGGCCAGCACCGCCGCAGCGGCAAATACTGGCCGCAAAATGGGCGTTCTCCGCTGCGCTTGCGTTTTCTCCGCCGCCCGGAGAATGGCCTCTTCACAGCGCTTCGGCATCCGGATTTCCTCGTACATATTCTTTACCCTGTCCTTCATACAGATTCCTCCTTAAGTTCCTGTTTTAACATTTGCTTTGCCCGGCTTAAACGGGTGGTCACTGCCGTCTGACTGATATGGAGCAGCTTCCCAATTTCCAAGGTGGTCATCATCTCATAATAGCGCAGATAGATTACCACCCGGTACTTTGGGGGCAGGGCCATCACCGCCTGATAGACCGCTGTGTCTTTGGGCGGCACCACGGCCTGTACCTCTTCCAGCGGGGCGGTTTTCCGCCACCAGCCGGAGCGAAGCAAGTCCCGGCAGCGGTTGGCTGCTGCCTGCATCAGCCACGCCTTTTCCTTCCCAGGGGTGATTTGCTCCTGCTCTAAAAGCTTTAAAAAGACGCTTTGGCATACGTCCTCCGCTTCCTGGGGGTTTTTGGTGTAGCTCAGCGCCAGACGGTACACATCATCTTTGTAGCGCCGAAAGGGCTCTTCTATGTTCAACTTAGAACCATCTCCTTCCTTTGTTCTGTATATTAGACGAGGTAGAAGGACTGTTTGTCACGCAGAAACTGAAGAACAGAGAAAAAGGCCGTCTCCCATTCGGAAGACGGCCTTTTGAGATATCCACTTAAATGGCAGGCCCGTTAATGGGCTCCACCTTGGGATCGCCCAGGTTCTCCACGTTGGAGTCCTTGATGAGCTTCTTGGGACAGACCGTGGCGCACAGGCCGCAGTTGTCACACTTACTGTAGTCGATCCGGGCAAGATTATTCTCAATGGTGATGGCGTCCTTGGGGCAGATCTTCTTACACAATCCGCAGCCGATGCAGCCTACGGTGCAGGCCCGGGTGGTGGCCGCGCCCTTTGCCATGGAGTTACAGGCAATGACCACGTTCCGGTCCGGTTCCACGGGGATGATCAGCTGCCGGGGGCAGACGGCGGCACAGGCCATGCAGCCTACACACAGGTCCTCGTCCACCCGGGCAACTCCGTCCACCACCTTGATGGCCCCGTATTTACAGGCCTTGGTGCAGGAGCCGTAGCCCAGACAGCCGAATTTGCAGCTTAGGGGGCCGGAGCCGCCCACCTTGGAGGCAGACAGGCAGTCGTGGAAGCCTTCGTAATTGGCCTTTACCCGGGCACCCTTCAGGAGATTGCCTTCCTTGTCGTAGGACTTGGCGCCGGAGCAGCGGACCAGTGCCACCTTCCGGGTGACGGCCTCCGCCTTCACACCCATGATGGCCGCCATGGCTTGGGCGCATTCGTTGCCGCCGGAGGCGCATTTGCCAATGGGCGCTTCCCCTTTCAGTACCGCTTCGGCGTAGCCGCCGCAGCCGGCATAGCCGCAGCCACCGCAGTTCGCGCCGGGAAGACATTCATTGAGCTGGTCAAGCCTTGGGTCAGTCTCCACATAGAAGACCTTGGAGGCGGCAGCGAGAACCAGGCCAAAAATCAGGCCCAGGCCGCCCAAAATTCCAATCGCAATCAAAATTTCCATCCTTTGCCCTCCTTAGAAAATGCTCAGGCCGGAGAAGCCCATGAAAGCCAGCGCCAGAAGGCCCGCGGCGATCAGGGCAATGGGGAAGCCCTTGAAGCACTCCGGGCAGTCGGAAGTGTTGACCCGCTCCCGGACCGAGGCAAACAGCACGATGGCCAGGGTAAAGCCCAGACCGCCGGCCGCGCCGTTGATGGTGCTGAGGAGGAAGTTATACCCCTCCTGCACGTTCACCAGCACCACGCCCAGCACGGCGCAGTTGGTGGTGATCAGGGGAAGGAACACGCCCAGGGCCTTATACAGGGCGGGGACAGACTTTTTCAGGAACATCTCCACCACCTGGACGATGGAGGCAATGGCGAGAATGAACACCACGGTCTGCATATACTCCAGATGCAGCGCAACCAATGCCAGATTCAGCCCATAGCAGACAGCGGAAGCCAGAGCCATAACAAAGGTAACAGCCATACCCATACCCAGGGCGGTATCGATCTTCTTGGACACGCCCATGAAGGGGCAGATGCCGTAGAACTTGACCAGAATGAAGTTCTGGCTCAGCAGGGCGGCAATGAGGATGCCAACAATCTCTTGCATTACTTCACAGCCTCCTTCTTCTTACTCTTCTGGTCCAGGCGCTTCATCAGCCACTGGGACCCGGCGATGACAAAGCCCAGAACCAGGAAGCCGCCTACGGGCATGACCATCTGCATGGCAGGATACTCCGCAGGGATAATCCGGATGCCCTCGCCGCCGTTTAAGATACCGCCGCCGAAGGTGCCGGAGCCAAGCAGTTCCCGGATGACGCAGACGATGATCAGGGCCACGGTGTAGCCGATGCCCTGGGTCAAGCCGTCCACGGCGGAGGCCAGGACCCCGTTCTTGGAGGCAAAGGCCTCCGCCCGGCCCAGGATGATGCAGTTAACCACGATCAGGGGAATGAACACACCCAGGCTTTCCGAGAGCGCTGGGATGAAGGCCTGCAGCAGCAGGTCCACGATGGTGACGAAGCCCGCGATGATGGTGATGTAGGCTGCAATCCGGATCTGGGAGGGGATCACCTTCCGCAGAGCGGAGATCAGCACATTGGAGCAGGTCAGGATGATGGTGACAGCCAGGCCCATGCCGATGCCGTTAAAGAGGCTGGTGGTAATGGCGAGGGTGGAACACATACCCAGCAGCTGAACGGTGACGGGGTTCTTGGTCAGCAGGCCTTCCCGAAATTGTTTCTTGAAATTCATTTCTTAGACCTCCTTAACCCAGATTCGCAACACAGTCCAGGGCGGCGTTGACACCGGCGGTAACTGCCCGGGAGGTAATGGTGGCGCCGGTGATGGCGTCAATGTCGCCGCCGTCCTTGGTCACAGCCAGAGTGCCGGAGGTTCCGGCGAACTGACCCCGGAAGGCTTCGCCTGCGGAGGTGGTGGCGGCGCACACCGCGCCCAGGCCCGCCGTCTCCGACTGGCTGACAACGGAAATGCCCAGCACCTTGCCGTCGCTGCCTACGCCCACCATCATGGTGACGGTGCCGCCAAAGCCGCCCGGGGAAACCTCTACAGCGTAACCGTTTTCACCCATGTAAACCGTGGAGACGATTCCGCTGGGGTCCGTAAAGGGGACAGACTGGCCGCCGCCGGGAAGGACTTCCTCAATGGCGGACTGGAGTTTTTGGCCCTGAAAGGCTGCGATTCTGGGCTCGGTGATGGCGTTTACCCCGGCGAGAGCCACGGCTACCACCGCCGTAATGGCAAGCAAGGTCAGGGCCAGCCGGGCCACGTATTTTGCGGTAGATTCCTTCTTCATTACTTTGCCGCCTCCTTTTTGGGCGCGCCGAACTTCACGGGACGGCCGATCCGGTCCAGAAGCACCACACAGGCATTCATGACCAAAATAGCATAGGAAACACCCTCATTATAGCCGCCAAAGTAACGGATGAGGATGGTGAGCAGTCCGCAGCCGATACCGTAGACGATCTGCCCCAGCTTGGTAATGGGGGAGGTCACATAGTCGGTGGCCATGAAGATGGCGCCCAGCATCAGGCCGCCGCCAAAGAGGTTGCAGAGCATCCAGGCCACCCGGTCATTGCCCCGGGGGAACAGGAACGCCAGGATGGCTACGGTGAGGATGTAGGAAATCGGGATCCGGGCGGAAATGACCTTCCGATACAGCAGATAGATGCCGCCAATGAGCAGCAGCAGGGCGGAGGTCTCGCCAATACAGCCGCCTACATTGCCCAGGAACATCTGAGAAACGGATGCCTCCGGCAGCACCCCAACGTGCATGGCACCCAAAGGGGTAGCGGCGGTAACGGCGTCGGCGGTGGAGAGCAGCCCAGCGGCGTTCTCATAGCCCACCTTTACCCAAGTGCTCATGAGCACCGGCCAGCTGAACAGGAAAGCCCGGCCCGCCAGGGCGGGGTTCACGATGTTGTGGCCCAGACCGCCGAAGAGCATTTTTACCACGATGATGGCGAACAGGTCGCCTAAGATAATGGTCCAGTAGGGAATGGTCACGGGGCAGACAAAGGCAAGCAGGGTGCCCGTCACCACGGCGGACAGGTCATAGACCTTGCTGGGCTTCTTCATCAGCTTACACCAGAGCCACTCGAAGAATACGCAGGCGGTCACGCTGACTAGCGTCACCATCAGCGCCCGGAAGCCGAAGAAATAAACGGAGCCGATGAGGGCGGGGAGCAGGGCAATGAGCACATCCCGCATAATGACCCGGGTTGTCACCGGGGAGTGGACATGGGGAGAGCTGGAAATGGTCAGCTCATAAAAGTATTTCATCTGTGCCATGTTTCGTCCCCCTCCTTAAACTTTTGCCTTGGCTTTGGCCGCGTCGTTGCGGATCAGCTGCTTTGCCACCCGGAAGCCCAGAACCAGCGGTACGCTGGCGGGACAGGTGTAGGCGCAGGAGCCGCACTCGATGCAGTCCATGATATGGACGGATTTCATTTCCGCTATGTCCTCGCTTTGCAGAGCCTTGTACATCAGCACCGGCATCAGCTTCATGGGGCAGGCGTCGATGCACTTGCCGCAGCGCAGGCAGTGGGGCTCGTCCACGGCGTACTCGTTCCGGCGGCCCAGAACGGTGATGGCATTGACGCCCTTGATGGTGGGAACGCTCAGGTCATATTGGGCAACGCCCATCATGGGGCCGCCGGAGAGAACCTTATAGGGGTTCTCGCTGTGGCCGCAGGCGTCGATCAGATCGTTAAAGGAGGTGCCGATGGGAACCAGCAGGTTCTTTGGCTCCATGAGGATGTCCCCGGAGACGGTGACGATCCGGCGAATGAGGGGCATTCCGTCGTATACTACGTCGTAAATGGCCTTGCACGTGGCGGCGTTGAATACCGCGCAGCCCACGGCGGCAGGCAGCCCGCCGGAGGGAACCTCCCGGCCGGTGACGGCGTAGATGAGCTGTTTTTCCGCGCCCTGGGGGTACCGGGCAGGCAGCACATCGATGGCAATGCCGTCGGCAGTTTCCAGATTGGCGCGAAGCGCCTTCACAGCTTCGGGCTTATTGTCCTCAATACCGATGTGGCCTTCCTTCAGGCCGAAGACCTTCATGATGAGCTTCAGGCCGCCGATGACCCGTTCGGGCATCTCCCGGCAGAGCCGGTCGTCTGCGGTAATAAAAGGCTCACATTCGCCAGCGTTGACGATGACAGTGTCTACCTTGCCGATGCCGCCGGAGAGCTTGACATGGGTGGGGAAGGTAGCGCCGCCCATACCCACAATACCGCCCTCGTGGACAATGTCAATGATCTCCTCCGGGGTCAGGGCATTCACTTCCTCCGGGGTCCGGGGATGGATGTCCTCGCACAGGGTATTTTGGTGGTCGTTCTCGATGACGACGCTCATCACGGTGGTGCCGCTGGTGTGAGCCTTTGCTTCCACGGCCTTGACCTTGCCGGAAACAGAAGCATGAACGGGAACGCAAAGCCCCTGATTGTCGCCGATCTTCTGACCGACAGTTACCAGGTCGCCCTTCTTTACCAGGGGCTTGCAGGGGGCGCCGATATGCTGGGACATGGGGATCACCAGAAGGTCCGGAGCCGGAAATTCCTGGATCTCCTTGTCGCAGGCGTACCACTTATTTTCTTTGGGATGGACCCCGCCGAAAAAAGAAAACGCCATGTTTTTCACCTCTTTCTAAGGATTGCGGAATGGACCGCAGGATTACCTCCCTATCATAAACCATGAAGGTCCATTTGTCCACTCATTTTTCGGCAATGTAACCAATTTTTTTTGATAAATTATTTTCATATCGATACAAAATAACTGATTTTTCCAATTTCCTGACAGAGGAAATATAAAAAAAGAGCCGTCTCAGGGATGCTGAGACAGCTCTTTTCAATTTAGGAGATGCGCCCTTTTGACGCAGTTGCAGAAAACTTTGACTGAGAGGCTACAGCGTAATCTCCGCGTCTGCGCCGCTGATCCCGGCAAGCAGAGGCGCTGCCTCCTTCAGGTATGCTTCCACCTGCTCCGGGCAACGTCCGATGAACTTCTCGGGAGACAAAGTGGCCTCCATCTCCTCCCGGGTCATGTGAAATTCAGGGTGCTCGGAAAGGGAAGCCAGCAGATCCCAGCTTTCCCCGTTCTTCATTTTTGCCGTGGCATCCATGGAGCAGACGCGGATGATCTCGTGAAGCTGCTGCCGGTCGCCGCCCCGCTTGACCCCTTCCATCATCAGATTTTCCGTGGCGATGAAGGGCAGATAATCCCGGACAGTCTTCTCTACGATTTTTTCGTTTACATGAAGGCCGGAGGTTACGTTCTGGGCCAGCCGCAGAACGGCGTCGGCGCAGAGGAAGCCCTCGGGCAGGGAGATCCGGCGGTTGGCGGAGTCGTCCAAGGTCCGCTCCAGCCACTGGACGCTGGCGGTCATGGGGGCGTTCATGGCGTCCGCCATCAGATACCGGGATAGACTGCAAATCCGCTCGCAGCGCATGGGGTTGCGTTTGTAGGCCATAGCAGAGGAACCGATCTGGTTTTCTTCAAAGGGTTCTTCCACCTGCCGGTCATGCTGCAAAAGGCGAATGTCGTTTGCCATCCGGTAGGCGCTCTGGGCAATAGAGGACAGCGCGTTCAAAATCCGGCTGTCCGTCTTTCTGGGGTAGGTCTGGCCACAGACCGGGAAGCACTCCCGGAACCCAAAATCTCCCGCGATCCGGCGGTTCATTTCGTCGATCTTCTCTGTGTTCCCTTCAAACAGCTCCAGGAAGCTGGCCTCGGTGCCGGTGGTGCCCCGGCAGCCCAGGAACTTCATGTTGTCGATAACAAAGTCCAGTTCTTCCAGATCGGAAAGGAAGTCCTGCATCCAGAGGGTGGCCCGTTTGCCCACCGTTACAAGCTGGGCGGGCTGGTAATGGGTGTAGCCCAGGGTGGGCATGGCCTTGTAGGTTTTGGCAAACTGAGAAAGGTTTGCAACCACTTTCAGAAGCTCCCCCCGGAGGTACTGAAGGCCCTCCCGGTAGATCACCAGGTCGGCGTTGTCGGTGACATAGCAGCTGGTAGCACCCAGATGAATAATGCCCGCTGATTCCGGGGCGGCTTTGCCGTAGGCGTAGACATGGGCCATGACGTCATGGCGTACTTCCTTCTCCCGCTGAGCGGCGCAGGCAAAGTCGATGTCGGACACATGGTCTTCCAGGGCCTTGACCTGCTCCGGTGTAATGGGAAGACCCAACTCTGCTTCCGCTTTCGCCAGGGATACCCACAGCTTTCTCCAGGTTTCAATCCGCTTCCGGCTGGAAAACAGCGCCAGCATAAAGGGGGAGGCATACCGGGTGCTTAAGGGGGATTCATATTGGTCTGTCATGGGCGTTTCTCCTTACCGCAGGATGATGCTGTCCCGCTCCGGGCCAACGGAAACGTAGCCGATGTGGCAGCCGATGGCTTCCTCAATCCGCAGGACGTAGTCCTTTGCCGCCTGGGGCAGATCCTCCCACCGGCGGACACCGGAAATGTCCTGCTTCCAGCCTTCCATATATTCCGTCACCGGCTGGCAGTCGTCCAGCAGGGTGGGGAAGGGGAAGTCGTCCGTTTCCTTCCCCGCGACCCGATAGCGGACGCAGAGGGGGATCTTGTCCAGATCGCTCAGCACGTCCAGCTTGGTCAGGGCAATATTCGTGGCAGCCTGCATCTGAACGCCGTACCGGGTGGCTACCAGGTCGATGGGGCCAACCCGCCGGGGACGGCCGGTCTTCGCGCCGTATTCGCCGCCGGCATCCCGGAGGCGCTGGGCCTCTTCCCCAAAGAGCTCACAGACGAAGGGACCTTCGCCCACGCAGGTGGAGTAGGCTTTCACCACGCCCACCACCTGGTCAATCTTGGCCCCGGGCAGGCCGGAACCCACAGGCGCGAAGGAAGCCAGGGTGTTGGAAGAGGTGGTGTAGGGATAGATGCCGTAGTCCAGGTCCCGGAGAGCGCCCAGCTGGGCTTCAAAGAGAATCTTCTTCCCCGCCTGCTCCGCCTGCCGGAGGAACGCGCCGGTGTCGCAGATGAAGGGCTTGATCTTTTCACAGTAGGTTTCCAGCCACTGATCCAGGTCCTCCATGGTTACGGCTTCTGCGCCGTAGACCTTGGTCAGCGTCAGGTTCTTCCACTCCATCAGGTCCTTAAGATGGGCCTTCAGGTGCTCGGGATAAAACAGCTCTCCCGCCATTACGGTCTTCTTCTGGTACTTGTCGGAGTAGAAGGGGGCGATGCCCTGCTTGGTGGAGCCGTATTTTTTATCGGCAAGCCTCGCTTCCTCCAGGCCGTCCAGAGCCCGGTGCCAGGGAAGCAAAAGGGATGCCCGGTCGCTGATCTTCAGGTTTTCTGGGGTAATAGCCACACCTTTGGCGGTTACTTCCTGAATTTCCTTCCACAGGTTTTCCGGATCCAGTGCCACGCCGTTGCCAAGAACGTTGGTGACGCCCTGACGGAAGACCCCGGAGGGCAGCAGATGCAGGGCAAATTTCCCGTATTCGTTGATGACCGTATGGCCGGCGTTGCCGCCGCCCTGGTAGCGAACCACGACATCATAGTCCCCTGTCAGCAGATCCACCATCCGCCCTTTTCCCTCGTCGCCCCAGTTGATGCCAACGATCGCGCAATTTTTCTTCATACATATTCTCCTTTGGGGATGCTTCCACACGTTTTTAGGGATAAAAAGAGGCAAAGGCGTACAGGCAAAGCCGCAAGACGCCTTTGCCTTGCCGTAAGCATTTTACATCGAAATGATTGACCTGTCAACACTTCGCATAAGAAAACTTAGGTTTTTTTCGGCTCCCTCTTGCATTTCCGACGATTTTCCGGCATAATAGCTTTCAGAGTATTTGGGAAACTCTGAATAAATCGTCTGCGGCTGAGCAGCAAATCTTTTGCCCCAGCCGTGCAGTTTGAAAAATCGGAAATACATAAAGGATTCCTCGATTTTTGGGTCTTCGCTTGAGCCAAAATTTTCTGCTGTCAGCTCTTGCTGATTTCATCAGAGTTCCCTTGGAAGGAGCTGTGTTCCCATGAAGATTCAAAATTGGGTCATGGAATATGATGCCTTGGAACCGCTGACCTGTCTTGCCCCCTGTACACTGTACAGCGTGTTGCTGTCAAAAGGCAAGATTCCCGACCCCTTTTATGGCACCAACGAGCAGGAACTGCGGCATCTGGCGGAAAAGGACTGCGCCTTTACGGCGGTCTTCACCCCGGAAGCGGAGCTTTTAAGCCGGGAGTATGTGGAGCTGACCTTCCATGGTCTGGACACGATCTGCGCCATCATCCTCAATGGCCGCCGGCTGGGCCGGGTGAAGAATATGCACAGAACCTATACGTTCCCGGTAAAGGATATCCTATGCCCCGGGGAGAATACCCTCCGGCTGGAATTTTCCTCTCCGGTGCGGTACTTTACCCAGGAACAGCGCAGGCACTACCTGTACATGAACGACGGGGACACCATCCCCGGTACCGCCCATCTGCGCAAGGCTATGTATGAGTCCGGCTGGGACTGGGGCCCCACCCTGCCGGATATGGGCATCTTCCGGGAGGTGGAGCTAAAGGGCTACGACACCGACCGGCTGAAGGACATCCTGATTTCCCAGCGCCATGAAGACGGAGCGGTGCACGTTGACCTCCGGGTCTCCACTGCCCAGAGTGCCCACTGCGAAATTTATGCGGCCCTGGATGGCAAGCGGATTGCCTTGCGGGACGGCGAGGGCACCATCACCGTAGAGGACCCCAAACTCTGGTGGGTCCGGGGCTACGGCGACCAGCCCCTGTATGACCTGACCGTGGAATTGCTTCGGGAGGGTCAGGTTATCGATACGGCTCATCGTTCCATCGGCCTTCGCACCCTCACGGTGAGCACTGAAAAAGACCCGGCGGGCCCAGGCAGCGAGTTCTGCTTTGTAAATAACGGCGTGAAGATCTTCGCCATGGGCGCCAATTACGTCCCTATGGACAGTCTGCTGGGCCGGGTGACGCCTCAGCGGCTGGACGCCCTGGTTGCTCAGGCCGCGGATGCCAATTTCAATACCCTCCGGGTCTGGGGCGGCGGCTATTACCCCGAAGACCACTTCTACGACCTGTGTGACCAATATGGCATCCTGGTCTGGCAGGACTTCATGGTGGCCTGCGCCAATATCTGGCTCACCGATGAGATGGCAGAGGAGTTTACGTTGGAGTCCGCCGACAATCTGTCCCGGCTCCAGCACCATCCCTCTCTGGGCCTGCTGTGCGGCAACAATGAAATGGAACTCATGATCCTGGACGGGGCCCAGAACACGGAGCTGGTCCACCAGGACTATCTCCGCCTGTACGAGCACCTCCTGCCCCAGCAGTGCCGGAAATATGCCCCAGACACCTTCTACTGGCCTTCCAGCCCCTCCTCCGGCGGCGGCTTCGACGACCCCGGCAATCACGCCCGGGGGGATGTGCACTACTGGACGGTTTGGCATGGCCTGGTGCCCATGACTTCCTACCGGCAGCTGCATGTCCGGTTCTGCTCCGAATACGGCTTTGAAAGCTTCCCTTCCATGAAGACCATCCGTTCCTTCTGCCCGGAGGAAGAGCTGAACTGCTTCTCCCGCATCATGGACAACCACCAGAAGTGCAAGGGCGGCTCTGCCAAGCTGCTTTGGTATCTCTCAGAGCAATACCTGTACCCCAGTGCCTTCGAAAATCTGGTCTATGCTTCCCAGCTATTGCAAGCGAACGCCATCCGCTATGCGGTGGAGCATTTCCGCCGGGAGCGGGGCTACTGCATGGGCTCCATCTACTGGCAGTTCAACGACTGCTGGCCGGTGGCCTCCTGGTCCAGCGTGGACAGCTTTGGCAGGTTTAAGGCCCTCCATTACGCCGCCCGGAAGTTCTATGCCCCGGTGGCTATGGGCCTGTTCCTGGAAAACGGGGCACTCACGGTAAATGTGGCCAACGAGACCCGGCATGCCTTCCGGGGAAAGGTAGTGCTCTCTCTGCGGAAGAGCGACTTTACCCTTCTGGAGCAGGAGATTCAAGCTGTGGATATCCCCGCCCTCACCTCCCGGGATGTGTTGACCTGCGAGGCTGACCGGGAAGACCCCTATGAGGTGTATTTTTGCGCCGAACTTTATGACGAGCAGGGAAATTTCCTGACCCGCCGGGTGGAGACCCTGGTGCCTCCCAAGCACTTCCTGTGGCGGAAGCCCCGCATCACCACGGCCTTCCGGGAGGTGCCGGAGGGTGTGGAGATTACGATTGCCAGCGATGTGTTTGCCTCCGGGGTGTTCCTGGATTTCCGGGACTTTGACTGTGTGCTTTCCGATAATTTCTTTGACCTGACCGATGAAAAGCCTTACCGCGTTACGGCCCGTACCCGGCGAAGCCCCCGGGAGCTGGAAGAAAGCCTGGAAGTCAAGTCCGTCTGGGATATCCGCTGACCGCTGGGAGCTATAAAAATAGGAAGCAGGCGCTTTCCAACCTCGGAAAGCGCCTGCTTTTGCGCGCGTCCGGTGCCGCCGGGAGGTCAAACCAAATTTTGTAACGGACCGTTCATAAAAGGTTTACAGGATGAGAACGGTTTTTTCAGGATATATTCAGGAAAGAATGGTAAGGTATGGGCAAAGAAAAGGAGGTCATCTTATGAGTGACTATTTCAGTGAAGATATGTACGATCATTCCATGAATCAAAGGGAGGAGAGCATTCCCCAAGAGCCGAATCCGGACTTCCAGGTACCCATCCAGCCCCCAAAGCAAAAAAAGAAGAACCGCACGGGCGGCGTGATTGCCCTGGCCCTGTGCTGTTCCCTTTTGGGCGGCATTGTGGGCGCCGGGATCCTGGCCCTTATCCAGAGCCGGGGGAACAGTCCGGCGGAAGATCGGCGGGGCAGTGTGAGCGCCATGGTGGAAGGCAGTCGGGCGAAAAGCGAAATCCAGGTGGCCCAGGTGGACACCGGCAAGGAAATGACAGCGGCAGAGGTTTACGCGGCCAACGTCCATTCCACGGTGGGTATCACTACCTCCATTACCACCAACTACTGGGGCTTCCAGACCACCTCCGCCGCCTCCGGTTCCGGCTTTATCATCTCCGATGACGGCTATATTCTGACCAACTTCCATGTCATTGAGGATTCCAACTCCATCACTGTCACCATGTATGATGGAAGCGTTTATGACGCCGCCCTGATCGGCTACGACCAGTCGAATGACATTGCGGTTCTGAAAATAGATGCCTCCGATCTGGTGCCGGTGATTCTGGGGGACTCCGACGCCATGAATGTAGGCGACAGCGTGGTAGCGATCGGCAATCCTTTGGGAGAGTTGACCTTCTCCCTGACGGCGGGGCTGATCAGCGCCAGGGACCGTCAGATTACCCTGTCCAGTGGAACGACCATGGACCTGATCCAGACGGACGCCGCCATCAATTCCGGCAATTCCGGCGGTGCCCTGTTTAATATGCACGGCGAAGTGGTGGGCGTTACCAACGCCAAGTATTCCAGTTCCTCCTCCGGCGCTTCCATTGACAACATTGGCTTTGCCATTCCCATCAATACGGTTCGCCCCATTGTGGAGAGCATCATTGAGAAGGGCTATGTGTCCAAGCCTTATATTGGCGTTACCGCGACCAATGTCAGCAGCGAATCTCAGCTTTACGGCCTGCCCAAGGGCGCGGCGGTGCGAAGCGTAGTGGAAGACGGCCCCGCCGAGAAAGCGGGTATTCAGGCCGGCGATATCATTACGAAGGTAAATGACACGGAAATTGCCGGAAGCAGTGAGCTTGTGAGCCTGATCCGGAAGACATCTGTGGGCGACACCCTTGCCTTGACAGTTTACCGGCAGGGACAGACCCTGGAGATGAACGTGGTAGTGGGAGAGCAGGTCCAGTCCGCCCTGGAGGAAAATCAGGTGACGGAGCAGTCCCAGAAGTCCCAACAGTCTCAGCAGGGTGGTTTCTCCTTTGGCTTCCCGTTCTATTGATTTCCGGATTCTTTTATAAAATATGGGGTCAGGCAATGCGCCTGACCCCATATTTTGTGTTTTTATTTTACGCCTCGGGCTTTTTCAGCGCGTCCCAGTTGGCACGGCCGGTGGCCATGGTCAGCTTCAGAACCCGATGGGCAAGTGCATCGGTGAGCGCGCCTTTTTCCAGACGCCAGCGCCAGTTGAAGCCTACGGTTCCGGGTTTGTTCATCCGGGCATCTCCCGGAAGACCCAGGTGGTCCTGAATGGGGATGATGCAGTCATTGGCAACAGATCCCATGGCAAGGGCAATGAGAACCTGATACATTTCTTCGTCCGGGGTGTGGAAGTCTCCCAGGTAAGTGCGCACCTGGTCCTTGGAAGCCTCGTCCAGGCCGGTGAACCAGCCGGAGACGGTCTCGTTGTCGTGGGTGCCGGTGTAGACCACGCAGTTTGCGCCATAGTTATGGGGCCAGTAGTCGTTGGCTGCGCCGATATCGGCGGGATCCACGGCGAACTGGAGTACCTTCATATTGGGATAGCCGGTATCTCTTACCAGCTGACGGACGGAGTCAGTCATGAGTCCTAAGTCCTCCGCAATGACTGGTACGTCTCCCAGCCGATAGCGGACGGTGTGGAACAGGTCCATGCCGGGGCCCGGCTCCCAGTGACCCTCCTTGGCGGAGGAAGCCCCCATGGGAATGGAGAAATAGGCGTCAAAGCCCCGGAAGTGGTCGATCCGAACCACATCATAGAGCTGGAAGCTGTACCACAGACGGCTGACCCACCAGTCGTAGCCGGTGGAGCGGTGATAGTCCCAGCGGTACAGGGGATTGCCCCAGACCTGGCCGTCGGCGGCAAAGGAATCCGGAGGACAGCCCGCCATGGCGGTGGGCACGTTCCGCTTGTCCAGCTGGAACAGCTCCGGATGGGCCCAAACGTCAGCGCCGTCGGGAGAGACATAAATGGGAATGTCGCCCACGATCTGAATATGCTTGCTGCTGGCGTAGGCTTTCAGCTGCTTCCACTGCCGGTCAAACTGGAATTGCAGGTACTTCTGGAACTCCACGTCATAGTATAGCTCCCGGTTGTAGTAGTCCACGGCAAAGCCCCAGTGCATCCGGATATCCTCCGGCCAGGCACTGAAGGGCACGTCGCCGAAGAAGCTTTTCAGGGCCATGAACAGGGCAAAGTCGTTCAGCCACCAGAAGTTGCGGTCACAGAAATCCCGGTAGGCATCGTTTTCGCTGATGTTGCTGCGCCCATAGGCTTTGCGCAGCAGTTTAAGCCGGTTTTCATACAGCTTGTCATAGTCTACTTTGGCACTGTTTACGCCAAAGTCCAGTTCATCGCATTCCGCTCTGGTCAGGACACCCTCCTGAACCAGGCTGTCCAGGCTGATGAGATAGGGGTTTCCCGCAAAGGCGGAAAAGGACTGGTAGGGGGAATCATCGGAATCCCCGTGGGCGGTGACGCCCAGAGGCAGGATCTGCCAGTAGCGCTGACCGGCTTTCTCCAGCCAGTCCACAAAACGGTAGGCTTCTTCGTCAAAGCAGCCGATGCCGTATTTGGACGGCAGACTGGTGACGGACATTAAAACGCCTGCGTAACGATTCATATTTTCTACTCCTCTTTACTTTCATTTCATGTTGCTTTTCACCGGGGAAAGAAACGTTTCCATCCGGGAATTCTATCATACATTTCCCCGGAAAAGTCAAGCGGGGAAATGTACGAAATCATGGGGTTATTCTGCCCAATCGGACAGCTTGTTTAAGCCTGCCTTGCTGCCGGAGACATACAGGATGTCGCCTTCGCGGAAGGTGTAGCCCGGAGCAACAACCTCAATCAGACTGCTGCCGTTCTCCACAGCAATGATGTTCACGTTAAATTCTTTGCGGAGATTGACCTGCAGCACGGTTTTGCCGATCATTCGCTGGGGGACCATCAGCTTGGAGATGTTCAGCTTTTCGCTGAGCTGGATGTAGTCCAGCATCCGGGAGGCTTCCAGACGGTGGGCAAGACGAATGCCCATGTCCCGCTCCGGGTAGACCACCTGGGCGCCCAGTTTGGAGAGGATCTCCCCATGCTCCTGGCTGGCGGCCTTGGCGATGACCGTGGGGATGCCCATGCTCACCAGGTTCAATGTGGTGAGAATGGAGGTGTCCAGCTTTTCACCGATGCACACAACGGCCACATCACAGTTCTGGATGCCGGTTTCCTGGAGGGCCTTCTTATCCAGGCTGGCCACCAGGTAGGCGTTCTCCGTGTAGTCCCGCAGTTCCCGGACCTTCTCCTCGTCCCGGTCCAGAACCACCAGCTCCGCCCCGGCGGAAATCAGTTCTATGGCCAGGGCGTAGCCGAAGCGGCCAAGGCCTACAATGCCGTAAGTTTGCTTGTCATTTTTGTTTTTCCGAGACATGATTGTTCCTCCTGCTCGTATCAGCCGATGGCGATGTCGCCTTCGGGGAAATTGACCCGGTCGCCGTTGGTAAAGTGCCACAGAGAGGCCACGGTCAGGGGCCCCAATCGACCGATGAACATAATGCAGATGCTTAAGATTTTGCTACCAAGGCTCAGAGTGGGGGTGATGCCGGTGGACAGGCCCACGGTGGCAAAGGCGCTGACCATCTCGAAGAGAGCGTCAATAAAAGGAATCTGGGGATCCATCAGGATCAGCAGATAAGTGCTGCCAATAATCAGGGAGAGGGCCAGCATGACGATCACCGCCGCCTTGCGGAAGGCCTCCCGGGGCAGGCTGTAGCGGAAGGCCCGCTCCCGGCGGTTGGTGGCGGCGGACTGAATGCCCTGAAAGAGCACAAAGAAGGTGGTGGTCTTGATGCCGCCGCCGGTGGAGCCGGGGGAGGCGCCAATGAACATCAGCACCATCATGGTCAGCAGTCCGGCGCTGGAAAACGCGCCGAGAGAATAGGTAGAAAAGCCGGCGGTTCGGGCGGAAACGCTGTGAAAAAAGGCGGTCATCCAGCTCATGGGTTCAGACAGCTTAAAAAGCAGGGTGCCTGCGGCCAGCAGAAAGGCAGTGACGGTCAGGACAATTTTGGCATGGAGGGAATACTTTTTCCAGTGAAAGCGCTTGACCCGCATTTCCTGAATGACCAGGAAACCGATGCCGCCAAAGATTACCAGGCCGCAGGTGGTCAGGTTCAGAAGGACGTTATCCTGATAGGGAATCAGGCTGACGTTGCTCCCTACCTGCCCGGACAGGCCCAGATTGTCAAAGCCCGCGTTATTGAAGGCGGCAATGGCATGAAACACGCTGATCCCCAGGGCCTTCAGCGGCGGAAAGTCCCGGACGAAGACCAGAAAGCTCAGCCCCGCGCCCACCAGCTCAAAGGCCAGGGTGGTCAGCAGCATATATTTGACGAAGCGAACAGCCCCCTGGACGGAGTCCAGATTCCCGGCCTCCCGGATCAGTGTCCGGGTCTTCATCGTCACCCGCTTGCCCATCAGCAGGAAGACGCCGGCCCCTACGGCGGCAACGCCGAGGCCGCCGATCTGCATGAGCAGCGCCATAACACCCTGACCGAAGGGGGTGAGAGCCGTGCCTGTGTCTACGATGCACAGGCCCGTGACGCAGACGGCGCTGGTGGCCGTGTACAGCGCGTCTATATAAGAAAGATGTACCCCGCTGTGGACACTGCAAGGCAGCATCAGCAATCCCGAACCGATCAAAATGACTGAGGCAAAGCCCAGAGCGATGATTCGGGCGGGGGACAGCTTCCGAAATCCCTTTTGCATGGTATTCCACCTTTATAGGCTCTAAAAGCCTGTTGATAGGTGCATTATAACACGATTGGCCTGGATATACAATGGTTTTTTTAGGAAAGCTCTGATGAAATCGACAAGAGTTGACTTACGAGATTTTGACACAGACGAAAGTTCTGAAATTGGAGGGATACTGGACGTATTTCCCAATTTCAGAACTGCACGGCTGGGGCAAAAGATCCTTCTGTCAACCGCAGACGATTGATTC
>DLAP01000004.1:1928-19793 GCA_002493965.1 Clostridiales bacterium UBA7044 | reverse complement strand
GTCAACCGCAGACGATTGATTCAGAGTTTCCATAGAGGGGAAAGGGGATTTTTGACAACCGAAAGCCCATCCGGAATCGGATGGGCTTTTGCAGGATGGGGGGCCAGACGTGGGGGTTACGCCTGGTTGGTTGGCTGATCAGGGACGTCCGGCGTGTCCGGGTCTTCCGGGCTTTCCGGGGTTTCCACCGTTTGCGGAGCAGCTTCCGTTTCCGGAGCGGAGGCGTCAGGGCCGGAGGGATCGTCATCGGAATCGTCGCCGGGTTTCCTCTGGGTCATGAGCCAGCCCGCCAGGACCAGCACCACGCCGATAGAGGCCAGAACGTAAATGGGGATCACACTCTGGCCGGTCTTGGCCAGGGGGGTGTTGGGAACGGTGGGGGGCACAGTGGTGGGCTCGGGGACCAGGGCCACCTTCGGCAGAGCACTCACGTCATAGACGTAGGCACCGTTCTCCTTCATGGGTACCGAAATCAGGAAGGGCGCGGCAGGCTCGAAGCCCTTGGAGGGAGTTTCCTGACTCAGCAGGTATAGTCCCGGCTCCAAGCCAGAGAAGACCGCCTGACCTTTATCGTTGATGATTCGCTTGGTGCCCTGGGCCTTGTGGTCCTGGGCGTATTTTTGCAGGGCCAGGGCGGACACCGGGTCTGTGGGATCGGCCAGGGAAACGCGGCTGGGGGCGAAAAAGTCATTAAGCCGGAAGAAATAGTCCCCGTCATCCTCGGCAATGTCGCCCACACGGTACAGCGTCATGGACCCGCCGCTGATCGTTTCCCCCTCATAGCGCATGGTCAGAGTGATGCTGCCTGTTTTCGTCAGGTCCGGCACCTCAGCAAAGACGGGCAGGGCCAGAGAAAGGAGCAGCACCAGGCACAGGCAGGGTAGCAGCAGCCTGCGGACGCCGGTGTATTTGAGATCAGAATGTCGTACCATACGCGTTTCTCTCCTATTTTTTCCTGCGGTTAGTAGCCAGCAGGATGATCAGCAGTACCGTCAGCCCCGCCGCCAGGACCAGAATCAGGGTCAGCAGGTGCAGCAGTTTTTCCATTTCCATGGTGTGACCAGTGTCTTCAGGCTGGGGAGCCTGAGTCTCCTTCGGCTGGGTCTCCAGTGCGGGGGCATTCTCCACCCGATGGCCCCGAACCAGGAGGCGGTGAGTATTGATACCGTAAGGAGTACAGGTGACTAAGGTGCAGTAGTCTTTCGTTTCGTCAATGGCCAGTTCGTCCATCTCATAGGGCAGAACCGTGACGATCTGGTCCACCTGATAGGTCAGTCGGTCATTTAAGACCTGGATTTCGAAGGTGTCTCCCTCTTTCATTTTGTCCAGGTCGGTGAAGAGCCGGGCGCTGGGCAGCCCCCGGTGTCCAGACAGGACACAGTGGGTTCCCGCACCGCCCACCGGCAGGGAAGAGCCTTCCACATGACCGATGGCAATCCGGAGAACGCCTTCGCTGGTGCCGTGGTAGATAGGGAATTTCACATCCAGCTTAGGAATCTCAATAGTCGCCATAATTCCCGTGCCGGATACATCCAGAATTCCCTCATATTCTGCCCGTTCCTCGTCCGTCATTTCGAATCGGTCGTCGTCTCTGCCCAGGAGGGTAAGGTTGTATGCTTCGGCGTCTGTCAAAAGCTTCTCATAGGCGCTGGTGTCCATGGCAATGACCTTACTGTTGTAATCGGTCACTGCATAGGACTGATGCACCGCGTTCCACCAGTCGCTGATGGTAGGATACAGCAGCAAGGACAGCCCTATGACTAAGACCAAAACAAGTAATATGGTAGTAATGGTGTCTTTTTTCATGACAGGGTTCTCCTTGCGGTTATATACAATGAATTATATCAGAAAAAGCCTTTGGTGTAAAGGGGGGAAATCCCGGGGGGAGGGGTCCCCCCGGGAAAAATCGCATGGAATTACCGCTTCGCGGTGCGCTTCTTGGTGACCAGCAGGACGCCAGCGCCCAGAACCAGGATTACGCCAACGACGTAGAAGATGGTGGTGCCGATGCCGCCGGTTTCGGGCAGCGTATTGCCCGGCTTGTTCATGACCTTGCCGGTCAGGGAGCCGTCATTCATGTTCGGAGTCAGAGTAATTTCGCCGGTTGCGTGAAGATCCGTCAGTTTAGGATCCTCACTGTTGCTGTCGTGTGTTGCCCAGATTCGGAAGGTGATGGGCTTGATGCTGTTATAGCCGGCAGGGGTTCTGGTCTCGGTCAGTCTGTAAATACCGTTGTCCAGACCGTTAAAGGTAAAGGTGGAGATGGCATCATTCGCAGGATCTGTAATATCCACGTTTCCAACCTCCGTCCAGGTATCCGCGCCCGTTTGTTTTTCCAGCTTGAAGGCAGCGCCCGTCAAAGCCTGATCACCAGTTGTCACCTTGTTGATAATGACCTTGAATGTGAAGACCACGACCTTATCCTCAGGCGTCTTGCCCAGGGTCTTTTTGTAGGGGTCATTGGAGAATTTCAAAAATGCTTTGTTTTCATTTCCGCTGCCGCCGGTGACCGCGTTTTCATTCAGTTTTGCGGTGTAGTCCACCTTGAGGTTTGTCATATCACTGATATTCAAGCCATCCGTTTCCTTGATGTCCGCACACGCAATGGTCAGTGTCGTTACCCCATCTGCATTTGTGGCAGAATTGATTGTAAATTTGTCGGTAACATCAACGCCAGCTTTCGTCACCTTCGCGTCGCTATTGTAGGTCAGGCCTTTGGACAGGGTATCCGTGATCTCCAGTTGATATTCAGAATAGTCCTTGACATCCGTGGGAATGGTAATATTTAAATGGAAGGGCACGTCATCGCCAATATCATAGCTGGCGGAATCACTGTTCGATCCGCTGCTTGTTCCGTCAGGGGTGTCGTTCACGTCATCCACCTTTTTCGTCAGGGTGGGTACGTCGCCCTTGACCTTGACGATCGTCACGTCTTCTTTTGTGACCAACATAATGTACTTGGTCGCCACTTCGTTTTTGTCGGCCAGATTCGCCTCGTCCTGGATGAAGTAGTAGCCATCTCCGGTGACCTTGATGTTGTAATACCCATCCTCAGGGACAGTGGCGCTGCCCGCTGCGGTATCCAGATGCGTGGCGACAGCGTTGGAGAAATTCTCCACTTTATCCGCCTTCAGCACGTCGGCCACATCGATTGCGGTTGTGCAGTCCTTGCAGGAGGCGTAGTTATCTACCAAATATTTCAGCAGTCCATCGTCTCCATCCGCCACCACGCCGCTGCCCCAATCAATATTGGTCAGGACCTTGCTCTGCTCATCATAATCACCCTTGAAAACCTGGTAAGCTACATAGTTATGGCCTGTTGCTGAGTTTTGGATCTTGAACGTATATTCCTTCAGCGTGGCTGTGCCGTCACCATCCGCCGCCAGAGCGGTGGTAGCCAGTCCCAGAACCATTACCAGAGCCAGAAGGAGGCTGAGGATTTTTCTCATGTGTTTCATATCATTTTTCCTTTCTTCGTTTTCCTGCCGAAGCAGTTGTCGTTAGGCGAATTGGCATCATAGAGATCAATACGATGCAAAATCCTCCTTCCTGCGTTTGCCATGGCTATACATAAGGAGACCGGCTGCCATGCTTAGCAGCAACCCTCCCAAAGTATACAAGTGTGCGCCCTGTCCGCCAGAGTCAGGCAGTACCGGAGGCGGCCTCAGGCGGTTTGTGACCGTAATCTGCCCGTTTCTCACGCCTGGGATCACCGTGCCGGCATCCTTGGGAAGCTGGCTTGCCGTAGATACTGTCCCGATCCTTCCGGAATACGTGCCGCTGTTGCCCAAAATGGAGTAGCTGACAGAGGGGTGTCCGCCGTTGACGCCGGTTTCCACAACGTAGTAGCGGTAACTTTCCCCGCTGCCCCCCTTGGAGGGAAGATTCTGCCAGGTATGGCTCCAGTTTTTGCCATCGTCCGTTCTGAGGGAAACGCTGTCCACCAGCTTCAGATTGTCATTCCATTCAATCATGCTGTCCGGCAGATCTTCCACAACAGCTTCATAGGTGGGAAGCGGAGTCGTACCTGACTGGTCCGAGGTCGCGTTATTGGGGAAAACCACCGTTGCCGCGTCTCTTGTTCTCAGGGTGATGGTTACGGCGTTTCCTGTAAGCTCCGATGCCTTGATGGTTCCTGTGACGATGTGTACGTAGGCCGGCGCTACAGCGCCTCCGTTCACCCAGCCCCATGTTGCACCCAGTTCCTTTGTAGCAAGCTCATTGAAGTTGTGGATCCGGGAAGCGGAGCCGCTGTCGATCACGTTCTGCACCTGTTCATTGGAGAAGAACTTGAAGTTGATGTCCACATCGTTTTCACCTGTGAGCATCACCGGCTGTGCCCCGTCATTGACGGTGAACACACGCCCCTGCTGATCCACCACCTCAATTTTCAGGTGGACCGGCCGGGAAAGGCTCTCCGGAGCCGTTCCCTCCTGACGGTAAAGGGCCAGAGTGGAAACATACTGCTCCAGCGCGTCCCCCGTGACCCTGTTCCCCTGGGCATCCAGCCAGATCTTTTTGACCGTAAGCTCCTTCTCCGTATCCTCAGAAGGCTCATTCTTAATGACCCATTGTCCGGTAGCTGCGTTGTAGATCGGCTCCCCTCTCTGGGTATAGCCGGGGAAGCAGAAGCTCTCCTCCACGGTGTAATGCACATAATATTCTGTGCCGTCCACTGTTTTGGAGCTGGGAAGGTTCCGCCATTGGCTGTACCACCCGGAGTCTTCATTCACCATAACCGGGTTGGTGACCCCTTCCTTGGAGACCTCTTTTTTGTTCACGGCGTCATTGAAGTAAATATAGTTTCCGTTCCCGTCCTTCTGGGGCGTCCCGTCTGCATTCAGGGGTACCAGATGCTCAAACAAGGTGAACTCGCAGTAACCCCCGGCGGGCGGCGCGATCTGGACCTCGATCTGCTTTGTGACGTTATCCTCCGTTACCTCCACATCGTCCACCCATTGCTTCAGGGCTGTAACGTTGACATTGTCCAACTCCGTACGGTACAGGTTCACGATGGTGCCCTGCTTGCCTGCGACCGCAGGCTCAACGGTGAAATACAGCTTCCCGCTTTGATAGACCTCCGCCAGTGCGGGCAGTTGATATTGTGCTTTTGGCGGCACAAAGAACGCGGCACCGCTGAAAGCGTGGCTCTCGTCTATGAAGTTTCCGTTTTCGTCTGTCAAGTCCCGGACGTAATTTCCGTTATTGTCCACCTCATAGATTTTCTCCACCTTGACGCCGTAGTCGCCGGGAGCCATAGGATCTGTGATGGCGCTCATGGTTCCGTCCAGCTTCATGCCCTTCAGCACGAACAGCCGGGGAGAGCCGGAGGCCTCATCCAGAGAAGTCAGGGTGATGTCCACCCGAAGCTTATCCCACGCGCCGCTGGAAATGGCATCGTTCTTGTTCTTGATGTCGCAGCCGGCGCTGTGTTCCTCATTTTCCTGGGATTCACACTGAACAAACTTGTTGAACTGAGCGCTGCCGGCGATTTCAAAGGGGTTTTCGATAATGGCGTTGTTGGCACTGGCACCGCTGGCATTGCCTTCCAGATTTCCTAAAACAATGTTGCCCTGGAGCGTTGCGGCGGTGGTTGCGGTCATGCTCACCTGAGGCCCCATAACAGAGGCGTAGATGAACGCGCCAGCACTGGCGACCTTTACGTCGGTAATGGTTTTGTCAAAATTCACCAGCGTCCGCTGGGTCTGCTTGTAGTCATCGTTAACTTCCTTGTTTGCAGGCTGAGCGATGAAATTCTTGTTGCTGTCCTGATATTTCAGGGTCATGACGAAATTCTCCAGGACTCCGTTTCCGCTTTCGTCAATGACGTTGATAAGGGTATAACTTCCGTAAGGAACATCCAGATAGATCATGCGTTCCTTGCTGGCAGTTCCCACCTTTTCCGTCAACACACTGGACGGGATGTTGAATACGTTGTAGGAGTTGTTTTCTCCATGGAGCCACAGGTTGCAGTTATTTCCGAAGGACTCATAAGTAGCGCCCGCGATTCCCTTTGACGGATCCACCTGGGAATCGGACAGGCCCTTTACGCTGCCTTCGTGGGGATCTGCTGCGGTCCATGGTACGCTTGGATCCAGGGTAAACGAGCTTCCGTTGTACATGCCTTCGCAGTAGTCCGTTATTGTCCCATTCATAGCAATGAGATTTTCTCTGGCGGTGTCAAAATAGGCAGTCAGCTGTTCCTCTGTCGCCCGGTGGAAGTGGTCGTCGTCGCCATCCAGCATATCCAGGCCATCCAGGGACTGGGCGATGATGGAGCCGTTCCTCGCCACCACCGTGCCGGCGTCTGCCGCGGAGCCGCCCAGCAGCAATCCCACCTCATTCTGTACAGTCGCGTTGGCGGAATAGTCGTTGTTGGAGCCGGAATCATAGGTAATACCGGCGCAGCTGCCCTTGATATCGCCGGCGATAGCCGCGTTGCAGTGGGTAACGCCGTAGCTGTTCAGATCGCCGCCGATCAGGTTCCCCTCCCCGTCCTTCTTGCCCACCAGATACAGACCATAGTTGTGGGCATCGCCGAAGGGATTCAGATTGGACATTGTGTCATAGATATCGTCAGGATCATCCCACTGAAGATAAACCTTCAGCGGGCAGGTATCCGGATCGCATTCCGGAACGCCCTCTGCGTTTACCGCGTACAGCGCAATACCGTCAACGGAAACCGGCTCGCTCCCCATCATCAGAGACAGGCGCATCATATCTCCTTCTTTGATGACGTCCACCTGATTGTCGGTGTTTTCCGCGTTTGTCAGGGTCTGGGTGCTGTCCTTTTCCGGTATCCATTTCAGCTCCTGGGCCGGGCCCTCCTGGACCTCTGCCTGGCCGCTGTCCTCAGGCCCTTCCTGGCCTTCCAGCTCTTCTAGGGTCATAACCGATACCGGATCGCCGAAGTTCATACGAACGCAGGCATTGCCCTGGGCGTCCGCGCCTTTCTCTACCTGCACGGGCAGGATCTCCAGCCCTGCAGACAGCAGGAAGCTTTCTCCCTCCTCTTCCTTCAGGATCAGATAGGCGGTGCTGGGATCCAACTCGTCGGTATCGGTTACGGGATAGTAAACCGTACCCTCCAGAATAGGGCTGAAGCACTCCTCGGTATGCTGGTGCTCGGGTATTTCGCAAATCAGCTCACCGTCTTCGCCATAGCAGGCATCGGTGTGGGTATGGGCGGTCAGGCCGCAGGTCAGCATCATGCCTTCCGGCACATCTACGAAGCAGCCTTCCTCGTGGGTATGCTCCTCCATGCCGCAAACCCGGTTGCCTTCCACGTCCAGGCACAGGGCGCTGTGGGTATGGGCTACATGGCCGCAGAAGACAGGCACGAAGCATTCGTCAGTATGGGTGTGCTCTGCCTTGACGCAGAGAATGTTCTCGTGGTTTTCGTCGTAGCAGGCATCGGTATGGACATGCGCCTCAAAGCCGCAGTTGGTGACGGGCTCGTCGAGGTTCACATAACATTCATCGGTATGGATGTGCGCTTCCAGGGTGCAGGTCAGCTCGCCGTTTTCGTCGTAGCAGCCGTCCCCATGAGTGTGCTCGTCCTTGCCGCAGTAAAGGGGCTTCTCTTGGGGCTGGGCTTCCTCGGGGGTTACATAACAGCTATCATCGTGCTTGTGGGCTTCTTTATTGCAAATCAGGTTGCCGTCGGTGTCCTCGCAGCTTTCGCTGTGGGCATGCTCTTCCTTACCGCAATAGACTTTTCTTTCCTCAGGCTTGGGCTCCTCAGCCTCGGTGGTTTCCTCGGGGTTCTTGGGTTCCTCAGCCTTGGGTGCTTCGGGCTGCTCAGAGTTGGGGGCCTCCTCGGTTTCCTGAGGTTCGGTCTCAACGGTTTCCTGAGCCTCGGTCTCCTTGGGCAGGTAGCAGTCCCGGCCGTGGCTGTGCTCTACCAGGCCGCATGTGTAGGCGCCGTTCTCATCCCGGCAGGCGGAGGTGTGGGTGTGCTCCGGAATGCCGCACTGGGCGGGCAGCCAGTTGGGGTGGCCCTTGGTCTTGGTGGATTCGTCGTCCTTCTCCTCGTCCTGCGCGTCCGGCTCTGTTACCTGATCCTTGGGGTTGGGCTTCACGGGGCAGCACTCCGGGCCGTGGATGTGACGATCCAGACCGCAAACCAGTTCGCCGTCCTCACCCAGGCATTCGGCGGTATGTACGTGTTCGGGCTTATTGCAGACGGGATAGCAGTAGACCTTGTCGTGCTCGTGCTCTGCCTTTTCACAGATCAGCTTGCCGTCTACGTCGTAGCAGTCTTCATTGTGCTTGTGAGCCTCGATGCCGCAGGCGGGGTAGCAGACCGCCTCATGCTGGTGCTCTTCCAGGCCGCAGATCAGGTAGCCGTCCATGTCGTAGCAGGCGGCGCTGTGGGTGTGCCCGGGGAGGCCGCACAGGGGCACGGGCTTGTACTCCTCTTGCTCCAGCTCCACGCCGGGCGCCTCTTCCTCCACGTCGGTCTTGTTCTCTTTCGCGGCGGTCTCCGTCACGGAAGCGGCCGGGGCATCGTCCAGGGCGTAGGCGGTCAGACACACCTGGCTCATGAGCAGGGACAGCAGATAGACAGCAAGAAGCAGCCCCGCAAGCCGTCCCCTGCGGTGAGCTGCTGACTTTCTCCTTCCGGTCATATCTGTTCCCCCTCTATTCTCAAACAGCCGAATTCATCGACTGTCCATACATGGCGTACAAACCTACCGTTTCCCTCTTGGATAGGCCCTGTGGGTCGGGCAGAAGAGAGTTTACAAAACCCCAGGATCCGCCGTCTGTGGCAAGGCCCGGAGGCACCTGGGTTTCCTAAAAATTCCCATTTATCTATTTCAATCTTTTCTTGCATATAGAATACCTCATTTTCTCAGAAAACACAACCAAAAGCGGTGCGGTTTTTTGCCTCTGGTTGGCAACCTTTATAGAAAATCTATAAAAAACCTGTTTTCCGCTTCGGAGATTCTTGGCTTCTCTGCTTGCGCGGTGTCGTTCTGGCTGGTTTTTTGGGGGGAAAATGTCAGATTTCCAAAATTTGGAATCGTTTTACATTTATCTATTTCGATTTTTTACAACCAGAATCCACGTCTGCTCTCTGAAACACTTTACCCTGGGAAAGTGGCAAATGCCTCCACTGGGATCAGAGGCGTCCGCCGGGGGAGCACTTGCCAGCCCGGGATTGCAAGGTGCCGTGCACGGTGGACAGACACCCAATTATAGCGGGTTAGCCAATTTATAATACCCTAATAATTAGTGTATGTCAAGAATAAAAACCAATTTGATTGGGTAAAATTACGTCATATGTATAGTAGAATAGGGCAATAGGCGGTGAATGCATGGAAAAAGAAGAATTTATCAATCGGCTGGTGAAGCTGCGAATGAAGAAGGGCACGTCCGCCCGAGATATGAGCCTGAGCCTTGGACAGAGCCCCAACTACATCAACAATCTGGAAGCGGGGTTGAGCTATCCCTCCATGTCCACGTTTTTTTATATCTGCGACTATTTTCAAATCACGCCCCAAGAGTTTTTCGACACAGGTTCCCGAAATCCCACGAAGATCCGGGATCTGACCCAGGCGGCGAAGGAGCTGGATGACGAGAGACTGGATCACCTGATCGCCATTGCGAAGGACCTTGGGAAGCGCTGAATCAATCGTCTGCGGCTAAGCGGCTAATCGTTTGCCGTCAGCTCTTGCCGATTGAATCAGAGCTTCCCCTGGAAAATGATACAAGCTGCCGGAAGCCTGAGCCTCTGGCAGCTTGTATACTATATAAATAATGTAATAGGGAATCTCTGCATTAATCTGCCAGAAGCCCAAGGAGATGATCGTCCCGGAAGGCGTCTGCGGTATAGGCGGCATCCAGAAGGGCATCCACGTTGTCCGCGTCGTTTTCGATCTCCTTGGAGAAAAGCTGGGCGGTTTCCGGAAGAGGACCGGGCAGGTGCTTTACCAGCAGGCAGGCAATAACCGTAAGCTTACAGCGGCTGTACAGGTCGTAATCCGACACGGCCTGGAGCCAGTACCGATCCACCAGATACCGCGCCAGGGTCAGATGGCCCGGCTTCCATTCCCCGGGTACCGGATGGGAAAGCAGCTCCCGCCACCGGGGTGTGAGAATTTCCAGGTTTCGGAAGAAGGCAAAGAAGGCGTCTAGGTCCCCCGGCTTTGCCAGCTCCTGGGCTTCCGCCAGAGCGTCACCTGGGTCGAAGGGGAAGGGCTCCCCGCCGTCCAACTCACTTTGGGCCTGGCAGCCATAGAGCAGGGCAAGGGTCAGCACCTGGGGAACGGGGCGGGTCCCATCGGCAAGGAGCGCTCGCATCTGCTCCCGGGTGGCCCGGAGAATATCCATAGCTTCCCGGTCATACTCCCCAGGTTCTCCGCCGGGGGCGGTGAGGCAGACTATAGGGGCGGGCGAGGCGCTGAAAATGATTCTGGCCGCTTCCGGGCAGCTCAGTTCCAGGCCCAGCTCCTGGAAGTCGCCGTAATCGTGGGTTAGCCGGGGATAGTCCCGGCACACCTGGCAGAGGCTCTCATGGCCCAGGGAAAGCTGGACCTGGCACAGACCGTCTTCCTGCCAGAAGGGACAGCGGCCATTTACCATGGTCAGGTAGGTTTCTCCTTCTGTGTCCGTCAGGGCCTGACGCAGGCGGTGCCCCAGATCGCCGGGAAGGGCGCGGTAGCGCCCCGCCGTTTCCGCGTCCACCTGAATGTCCCATTCCTTGCAGCAGCAATCGGGGCAGGCGGAAGCGATGCAGTGAAAGCGGTCATAATATTCCGGTTTGTAAATCAACATGGTAACGCTCCTGAAAAAAGCTGCCCCCATGGCGTTTGCCAGAAAGAGGCAGCATAGCGATTAGGGCAACACCGCATTTTGGGGACTTTCGTCTGGGGCAAAACCTCTTGTCGAAAGCGCTTGTCCCATTGTGCGGTGCTGCCTTAGGGATTGGGACGGATGGACTTCATCATGGCGGCGGCGTCCTGCAGGGTGTGCTTGCTGTCGCTGACGGCCATTTGCAGCCGGGTCAGACTTTCCATGGCCTGATCGGCCAGCTTGGTGACTTCGCTTGCGGCACCTTCCACCTTGGTGCTGGCTTCTGTCAGCACTCCGTTGGTCTGGTAGTACACCAGTTCCGCCCGGGTGCGGGATTCCCGTTCCATGGTTTCCGCCCGGCGGTAGGTATCCAGAGGGGCAGGCTCCGCCGCCTGCTGGGAAGCCTGATTTTCCAGGGAATTGCAGCGGTCCTCCAGATTGGCACAGCGGGCTTCCAGGCTCTGCCGCGCCTCTTCGCTCTCCGCGAGCCGGGCTTGCAGGTCCTCACACTGGGCCAGCAAATCAGGGGCAGGCTCTGCCTCTTCCGCCGCCTTCACCTGGGCACGGAGGGTTTCGATCTCCAGATTGAGCCCATTGACCTGGGACTGATGCTTGGCGTTTAAAAACTGCAAATACTGGACCACGTCATCCCGGTGAAAGCCGTTCCAGGCAGTTCTGAACTTCTGCGGTGCCTCCATAGTGGTTAACTCCTTATCTAACGTATCTATTTTTTCAATTATAACAGGAACGGCGGGAGAAAGCAACCGTTTTCCCCAGGGGCTGACAAAAAATTTTCTGAAAAACCTCTTTACAAAAAAGGGAAAGCCTGCTATAATGGTCAGGCTAAAGAAATGCGCCAGTGGCTCAATGGATAGAGCATCGGATTCCGGTTCCGAGGGTTGGGGGTTCGAGTCCCTTCTGGCGTACCAAAAAAGAGGAGCACCAATGGTGTTCCTCTTTTTTGGTCGCCAAAGGGACTCGAAAGGGCGGCGGTAGCGTAAGCTACCGTAAAAACAGTCCGGTGGACTGTTTTTAGCCCGTGGGAGAGTCCCTCCAATTTGAGACGCATCCCGTAGGGATGTGGATCAAATTGGAATCCATCCGTCACCGTCAGGAACGAAAAGAGGAGCACTGGGGTGCTTCTCTTTTTTGGTACGCCAGAAGGGACTCGAAAGATTCAATCCTGGTGTCCGGCGGACACCCGGGCATTGCCGGCTGGACGTCAATCATCCTGCCCAAATTCCCTTTGGGAATTTGGGCACCGAGTCCCTTCTGGTGGGTAGTACGTTGAGAGCCATTTCAGATTCAGCCGCAGGGACTGGCGATGGAGTCGTCATCCTCAACTACCAGGATTTGGTTTTTCATAGGGGCACCTCCAAGGGAAATAGGATCCTATTTTCTTCCAGTATACCATAGTTTCGCCTCTTCGGGATTACCAAAATATTACGGTTTCCGAGAATTTCTGCCCGATGTCTCCTCCCTGCAGCGGGGGACTTCCCTTTCTCCGGAAAAAATGTTAGAATCTATGTGACTTTTGGAGACAGAAATCCTTCTGTTAGGGTGAGGGACAATACAACAGAAAAGGAAGTGACCCCAAGTGGAAGACGCGCAGATTATCGCCCTGTATTGGGCAAGAAACGAAGACGCCATCACGGAGACAGACACTGCCTACGGAAGGAAACTGAACACCCTGGCAAGGAATATCCTCTTAAGCCGGGAGGACGCTGAGGAAAGCGTGAACGATACTTATATGAAGGCATGGAAAGCGATCCCGCCCCGCCGTCCCCAGCACTTTTTCGCTTTTCTCGCCGCCATCTGCCGACATCTCTCGCTGGATCGTCTGGACTGGAAAATGGCGGCCAAGCGAAAGGCGGAGGTGGTTGCTCTGACGGAGGAAATGGAGAACTGCATTCCGGACGAAAGCCACGACCGAAGGCTGGAAGGGAAGGAGCTGGGTAGCATTCTGGACACGTTTCTGGAAACTCTCCCCGAAGACAGCAGGAAGGTTTTCATGCGCCGGTACTGGTACGCGGACACCATCGGGGAAATTGCCCGGCAGTATAACATGACGGAAAGCAAGGTAAAAATGCAGCTGAGCAGAACGAGAGAGAAGCTCCGCGCCTATCTTCAAAAGGAGGAGGTGGCCCTATGAACGGAAAGGACTTATTCCTGGGAATGAATTATGTCAACCGGAAGTACATTGAAGAAGCGGGAAAGGAACCGGAAGAAAAGAAAGCCGGCAAATACGCCGCGCCGAAGAGCGGGAGAATTGTAATGAAAAAGGCTCTGCTGGTTGCCGCGATGATTGCCACCATGCTGATTCTGATGGGCGCGGCGGTGTATACCCATTGGTCCAGCAGTATGCAGCGTCAATTCCAGCCGTCGGAAAATGCCAAGCAGCAGGCAGAAAAGAGCGGACTATCTGTTATGTACGAGGAAAGCAAGCCTGAGGACGGCAGCGTCCTGACGGCCACAGACCAGGGGATTACCGTAACCGTGGTGCAGACAATTGTAGATCAGCGGGAAGCAAATATCGTTCTGCGGGTAGAGGGCTTTACGCCGCCGGAAGGCTTTGGCGTTTACCCGAATGTATGGCAGGAAACCGCAACAACATTGGATGGAAATGAACATTTCGCGTGCTCCACGAATGTGGATTTTGACGACGGCATTGTCTATCAGGGACAGGGAAAATATACCTATACGGACGGCACTCCGGCAGAGGAAAACGGGGAAGGATTTCAGAAACCCCGCTGCATCAGGGAGGACGGTAGCATGGAGCTTGTGATCCATTATGCGTTCAGTGACACCTCCGGCGTCAACCTGGGGAAGGAGCTTGCACTGCACCTGACAGGATTTGGCATTCGGACGGATACCGGAAAGGCGGAAGCCACCTGGGAAAAGCTGGTGGATGGGCATTGGGATCTGTGCTTCCCCCTGACCGGCTCGGATGACACCATCAAAATCACACCCAATGTGCGTCTTACGGACAATGCCACTCTGACTGAGGCGGAAGTCGGACAGATCACGGTGAAGGCGCTGTACCAGCTGGACACCTATCAGAACGATGAAGGAACCTGGGAAACCGTAGCGCCGGAGGTGGCCGGAGTGAAGCTGAAGGATGGCACCCTGATCCAGCTTGTCCCGGCCTCCGCCGGATATCAGGACAGGGAGAAGCTGATCTATGCTATGGAATTCCGCCCCTTTGAAAGCATGATCGAAATGGATCAGGTGGAGTCTCTGGCCTTTTACGATGGCTGGGAAAACGATGAAAATGGGAAACCTACCATCCCCAGATACAAATACATACCCGTTTCTTAACAAGAACCGCCGGGACGAAACTCGTCCCGGCGGTGTTCCCGATTACAGAGGTTACTTGGGAATGGTAATGGTCAGCACGATCTGGCTGTCCGTCTCCCGGCGCTCAGAGATTGCGGCAATGCCGCTTAGCTGAATCCGCTGCAAGTTTTGAGTCAGGCTGTTTAAGAACGCTCCCACGTTTGCCCGGGCGGGGGTTTCTTCTTTGGCGGCTAAGAGAGTTTCAATGTATCGTTCCGTCCGGGCTACGCTCATGGCTTGCCGGGAAATCTCGGCGATGGCCTGGAGTTTTTCTTCCTCCGTCCGCAGCCGGAGCAATGCCCGGGCATGGCGCTCTGTCAGACCCTCTTCCCGGAGGGCGGTGAGCACTGCGTCGGAGTGCTTTAAAAGGCGCAATTTATTCGCGATAGCACTCTGGCTTTTCCCCAGAAGCCGGGCCGCCTGCTCCTGGCTTAGATTCCAGTTCTGGATTAGGTGGGCAATGCCCACCGCTTCTTCCACAAAGTCCAGATCCTGCCGGTGGAGGTTTTCCACCATGGCGGCAACGCCGGATTCCTTGTCGTCCATGTTCATGATGATGCAGGGGACGTCCGTGACTCCTGCCTGCTGGGCTGCCCGGAGCCGCCGCTCTCCGGCAATGAGTTCATAGGCGTTTCCCTTGCGGCGGACGGTCAGGGGCTGTAAAATTCCGTGATGCTGTATGGACTGGGCCAGTTCGTCCAGGGCTTCCGGGGTGAAAATCTTCCGGGGCTGGGCTGGGTTTGGCCGGATGCTTCCCGCCGGCAGGAAGACCACCCGTCCGGTTTCCATATAGGTTTTCAGTTTTTGGCACTGCATTGCCCGTCCTCCCTTATGTTGAGCTATGTTCTATTGTAGACCCCCAATCTGTGGGAAAACCAGCGAAATCACAGCGCTTTCCTTGGAAAAGAAACGACAGGCTTTGCGCGCGGAAAGAGGCAGACTCCGGAAGAAGGAAAAAATAGGAAAGAAATGAAAAAAACTCTTTACATTTGGGATCGAATCGTGTATAGTAGGCGCTGAACAGAGTAGGAGATCTCGCGTCAAGTGCCACCGGGACGGGGAGTTGCCCGGAGGACGAAGGAACCTTTATTCCACGATGAGATTTCCGCACCCGCTGCCCCATATAGGATGACCTCCTTTATGTAGCAACGATACTCGGTCGGGCGAAGGATCGGCTGTATCAAATGCTGTCTTGCCCTACGGGTCGTCTATGTTTGCTCCCCATCGGCGAAAGCCGTTGGGGTTTTTGCGTACATAGCGTCTTTCAGGGCAGACGAAAAGAAGCCTTTTCGTCGCTACATGATAAAGGAGGCTTTTATTATGCCAAAAAACAAATCTACTGCCCTGTATGACACACCCTTCTGTAAGCACTATTGGCGGGACGCCGCCGCGGAACTGAAGGACACCAAAATGCTGGTGGTCGCCGCCCTGATGATCGCCCTCCGGGTGGCCCTGAAGAGCCTGCGCATTCCCATTGCACCCAACCTGAACATCAACATTGGCGCTCCCTTTATTAACGCCCTGGGTGCTATGATCTTTGGTCCTGTGATGGCGGGCCTGGCCGCCTGCGTTTCCGATTACTTAGGCTGGCTGCTGGTGCCCCAGGGCGCTTACTTCCTGCCCTGTATGTTTGTGGAGGTGGCAGGCTCCATGCTCTTTGCCATGTTCTTCTACCGGGCGAAGATTACCACCTCCCGGGTGATTCTGGCTCGGTTCTCTATGGATCTGTTCGTGAATATCATTCTCAACAGCGCGGTCATGTGTTGGTACTACAAGGTGCTCATGGGCAAATCCTATGTGGCAATGATTGTCCCCGCTGCTATCAAGAACCTGTGTATGTTCCCCATTGAAGCCTTCCTGCTGACCCTGTTCCTGTCCGTTATGATTCCCGTTACCTACCGGATGAAGCTGACCTATGACGGCTCGGCAGACAAGAACAGCCTGAAGTTTGACAAAAAGCATATCGTGACATTGGTAGGACTGTTTGCCGTGGGTGCTGCCATTCTGGTGGGATATCTGTTCTACTACTATGACAACAATTCCATCTCCGGCAGCTTCACCTCCGAAGAGCGCTACAGCTACAACTGCCAGATGGACGAAATCATCCACGCTGAGACCGACGATTGGGACGAAGACACCACCGTGGGTGTGGTGGAGAGCGCCTACCGGAAATTCGGTAAGGGCTACACCACTTATAATGTGGCGCTGTACACCGTAGACGAAGCGGCGCTGGAAGTTTCCGGCGATACCCTGGATACGGCCCGTGGCCTGTCCAAGACTCCTGCCACTAAGAAGGAATACCTGACCCGGGCGGCCACTGCTGAGATTCAGGTGGACAATAAGACCGGGGAAGTGCTGTCCTTTACCTGCACGCCTGTAGCGTAAAAAGCCACATTCTTGGTAGGGTACTACGCACTTGGCTCTCCCTTTGGGTAAGCGAAGCGCAGTCGCGGGAGTGAATGACAGTCTGGCAGACTGTCAGAGCCGCGACCGGGTTTGCCGCAGCAAACGCTGGCAAAAATCTTTGATTTTTGACTGAGAGGGTTCGCAGTACCTTTTGCGCTGTAACATTTGGGCTGCCCGAAAACCGGGCAGCCCATTTTCACTGTAAAAAATTTCACAAAAAATTTTACCAAATTTATCAAAAAGAATTGCATTTTTACCAATGTCGTGCTATACTATCCGTGCGCTATTTTAGAAAGTCGAAAATGACAATATTTTAAGCGAAAAGCATACGGAAATTGAAAGGAGTTTACGGATGTCTCACAAGTATGTCTATCTCTTTACCGAGGGTAACGGAAAAATGCGGGAGCTTCTGGGTGGCAAGGGGGCGAATTTGGCCGAAATGACCAACATCGGACTGCCTGTTCCCCAGGGCTTTACTATTTCTACGGAGGCCTGCACCAAGTATTACGAGGATGGCCGCCAGATTAACGATGAAATCAAGGCCGAGATCATGTCCTACGTGGACAAGCTGGAGGAAATCACCGGTAAGAAGTTCGGGGATAAGGAAAACCCCCTGCTGGTCTCTGTCCGTTCCGGCGCCCGGGCCTCTATGCCTGGCATGATGGATACCATTTTGAACCTGGGCCTCAATGAGGACGTGGTGGCGGTGATGGCTGCCAAGTCCGGCAACCCCCGCTGGGCCTGGGACTGCTACCGCCGGTTCATCCAGATGTATTCCGACGTGGTTATGGAAGTGGGCAAGAAGTATTTTGAGGCCCTCATCGATCAGATGAAGGCGCGCAAGGGCGTCAAGCAGGATGTGGAGCTGAACGCTGACGACCTGAAGGAACTGGCATTCCAGTTCAAGGCCGAGTATAAGGAAAAGCTGGGCGTAGACTTCCCCACTGACCCCAAGGAACAGCTGATGGGCGCCATCAAGGCCGTGTTCCGCTCCTGGGATAACCCCCGTGCCAACGTCTACCGCCGGGAAAATGACATTCCCTATTCCTGGGGCACCGCCGTCAACGTCCAGTCCATGGCCTTCGGCAACATGGGTGACGACTGCGGCACCGGTGTCGCCTTTACCCGGAACCCTGCCACCGGCGAGAAGAAGCTGTTCGGCGAGTTCCTGACCAACGCCCAGGGTGAGGACGTGGTGGCCGGTGTCCGTACCCCCATGCCCATCTCCGAAATGGCGGAGAAGTTCCCCGAGGCCTTCTCCCAGTTCACCAGCGTCTGCCAGATTCTGGAGAATCACTACCATGATATGCAGGACATGGAGTTCAC
>DLAP01000004.1:0-1604 GCA_002493965.1 Clostridiales bacterium UBA7044 | reverse complement strand
ACCCGCAACGGCAAGCGTACCGCCACCGCCGCGCTGAAAATCGCCTGCGACCTGGTGGATGAGGGTATGATCGACGAGAAGCAGGCCGTGGCCATGATCGAGCCTCGAACCCTGGACACCCTGCTTCATCCCCAGTTTGATACTAAGGCATTGAAGGCTGCCACCCCCATTGGCCGTGCTCTGGCCGCCTCTCCCGGAGCCGCCTGCGGCAAAATCGTCTTCACCGCCGAGGACGCCAAGGCTTGGGCTGCCCGTGGAGAAAAGGTGGTCCTGGTTCGTCTGGAGACCTCTCCCGAGGACATCGAGGGTATGATGTCCGCCCAGGGCATCCTGACAGTCCGGGGCGGCATGACCTCTCACGCTGCCGTTGTGGCCCGTGGTATGGGTACCTGCTGTGTTTCCGGCTGCACGGAGATTGCCATGGACGAGGAGAACAAGAAGTTCACCCTGGCTGGCAAGACCTTCCACGAGGGCGATTACCTGTCCCTGGATGGTTCCACCGGCTGCATTTACGACGGCCAGATCCCCACGGTGGATGCGGAAATCGCCGGTGAGTTCGGCCGGATCATGGCCTGGGCTGATAAGTACCGCCGCCTGAAGGTCCGCACCAATGCCGACACTCCCCGGGATGCCAAGAAAGCCCGTTCTCTGGGTGCCGAGGGCATCGGCTTGTGCCGGACGGAGCATATGTTCTTTGAGGAAGGCCGGATTGCCCCCTTCCGGGAAATGATCTGCTCTGATACCCTGGAAGAGCGGGAAGCCGCACTGAATAAGATCCTGCCCATGCAGCAATCCGACTTTGAAGGACTGTATGAGGCCATGGAAGGCAACCCCGTCTGCATCCGGTTCCTGGATCCTCCTCTCCACGAGTTCGTGCCCAATACCGAGGAGGAGATTGAAGTCCTGGCTAAAACCCAGGGTAAGACCGTCCAGCAGATCAAGGATATCATCGCCTCCCTCCACGAGTTCAACCCCATGATGGGTCACCGTGGCTGCCGTTTGGCCGTCACCTACCCCGAGATTGCCGCCATGCAGACCAAGGCCGTCATCCGGGCAGCCCTGGCAGTGAAGGCCCGCCATCCCGAATGGCAGATGGTTCCCGAAATTATGATCCCCCTGACCGGTGAGAGCAAGGAACTGAAGTATGTCAAGGACGTGGTGGTGAAGACCGCTGACGCGGAGATCGCTGCCTCCGGCATGGAGCTTAAGTACGAAGTGGGCACCATGATTGAGATTCCCCGTGCCTGCCTGCTGGCGGATGAAATGGCAAAGGAAGCGGAATTCTTCTGCTTTGGCACCAACGACCTGACCCAGCTGACCTTTGGCTTCAGCCGGGATGACGCGGGCAAGTTCCTGCAAGCTTACTACGACGCCAAGATCTACGAAAACGACCCCTTCGCCAAGCTGGACCAGAATGGTGTCGGCCAGCTGATGGAAATGGCCATGGAAAAGGGCAAGGCTGTCCGTCCCGCGCTCCACGCCGGCATCTGCGGCGAGCACGGCGGCGATCCCATGAGCGTAGAGTTCTGCCATCGGATCGGTCTGGACTATGTATCCTGCTCTCCCTTCCGGGTGCCCATCGCAAGACTGGCTGCTGCTCAGGC
>DLAP01000014.1 GCA_002493965.1 Clostridiales bacterium UBA7044 | reverse complement strand
CTCAGAATGACACGGTTTTCGACAACCTGAAAGGCGGTGAAAGCCTTGTGTGGCTTCCACCGCCTTTTTATGCCTCTTTGTACATTCCGGCGGCGTCGTCCTTGCGGACAGCCTCCGTCACCTGAAGCACCTCCACGGCCACCGTCCGGGCGCCCATGGCAATTTCAATCCGGTCCCCCACTTTCACATCGTAGCTGGCCTTGACCACCTTGCCGTTGACGCTGATGCGGCCATTGTCGCAGGCTTCGTTGGCTACGGTGCGGCGCTTGATGAGTCGGGAGACCTTTAAAAATTTGTCAAGCCGCATGGCTTTTACTTCGCCACGCTGTCCTTCAGAGCCTTGCTGGGCTTGAACGCGGGAACCTGGGTGGCGGGGATTTCAATGGACTCCTTGGTGTGGGGGTTGCGGCCCATACGAGCTTCCCGAGCCCGGACTTCAAAGGTACCAAAGCCGGAGACCTGCACCTTCTCGCCCTTGACGAGGGCGGCGGTGATGGCGTCAATGGCAGCGTTGATCACACGCTCGGTGTCCTTCTTCGTCAGGCCGGCGTTTTCAGCAGCGGCGGTAATGAGTTCAGTCTTGTTCATAAAAGTTCCTCTTTTCTTGATTCAGGTATTCGATGGCGGCACAGAAGCCTCTTTTTCTGTTATTACAGAATCCATATAAGATTAACATAACTCTACTGAAAAAGCAAGATATTTTTATCACAATTTCAGCATTCTTGCGATTTTTTCGCCCTTTGGCAGAAGCAGACAGTCCTCCCGGGTAATGGCCTTCAGCTTCACCGCCGCGACCAGATAAACCAGGACGCCTACCAGAACGGGAAGGACGCATAGAATCAGATTGGCGATCCTGGAGCGCAGGAAGTTCGCAATGCCGATCTGGCATAGAAGCCAGTAGAAGATCCAGACCACGCCGCCCATGACGATGGAAGCCAGGGTAGAGGGTACTAGGTTCTTTAAGACGGCGGGAGCCCGGGGCAGAAGGGAGTGCATGGAATAGAGGTTGAAGATGGTAATGGACAGATAGCATACCAGCAGGCCCAGAGGGGTGCCCATAATGTGGATGTTGGGATTGCCGGTGAAAATATACACGGCGGCCAGGTTCAGCACTCCGCCCAGGAGCATATTCATCATGGCACGGACAGCATGGCCATAGGCCTGCAAAATGGCGGTGGAGACGAAGGAAATGCCGTTGAAGGCAATACAGATGCCCAGAATCGCCATAAGACGGGTGGCAAGGGTCAGGTTATCTCCCGAATAGCCTCCCAGCAGGGCGGTGACAGGCCGGGCCAGTAGCACCAGACCAAAGGCGCAGGGCATACACATGAGGCCCGTGATCCGGATGCCGGATTCCGTGGTTTCCACGGCCTCCTCCTGATGGCAGGTGGTCAGCTGGGCGGTGATGGCGGGGATGATGCTGATGGTGATGGGCGTGGTAAAGGCACAGGGCATATTGAAAATGGTCTGCGTCATGCCATAGATGCCCCGCATCGTGTCGGCGGCGTTTTGGCTGTAGCCCAGGTTCAGAAGCTGCCCCATATAGATCTTGGTTTCCAGCACGGTGAAGACCTGCAGTGCCGCCGAGCCTACCGTAATGGGGATGGCGATGGCCAGGAGTCCCCGGGCGGTATCGCCGTAGCTGCGGGGCGCTTCGTCGGAGATGGGGAGATCGGCATAGCTGCGGCGGAAACAGAACCGAAGGTAAATGGCGGACACCAGACAGCTGGCGGTGACACCCAGAATGGCGCCTCCGGCGGCCAGAGAAACTTGCCTGGTGAGGTGCAGCAGGGCGATGGCGGCGGCAATGCCCACGATGAGCTTCACAATGGCTTCCACCACCTGGGAAATGGAGGTGGGGAGCATATTGCTCTGCCCCTGAAAGAAGCCCCGGTAGGTGCTCATAATGCACACCAGCAGCACACAGGGACCCAGGCATCCGATGGCGGCCCAGGCGTCGGGCTGATTCTGGAACTGGGCAAGCTGGCGGCAGAACAGGGTCATCAGCAGGCTGCCGGAAATGCCCAAGCCTAAGAAGATGCCCCGGGCGGTGGCGTAGATCCGGCGTACCTGGGCGTAATGTCCCAGGGAATTGGCCTGTGAGATCATCCGGCTCATGGCGACGGGCAGTCCCGCTGTGGACACCATGAGAAGCACATTGTAGATTTCGTAGGCGGTGTTGAAGTAGCCGAAGCCCCGCTCGCCGATAATGGCGTTGAGGGGGATCTTATAGAGGGCGCCGATGACTTTGACAATGGCGGTGGCCAAAGCGAGGAGAGCTGTCCCTTGGATAAAGTTTTGGTTCTTCTGAGCGTCAGACATAGTGCCTCCTTACTTGGCGTCGTCGAAAAGGCGAGGGATTGCGTAAGAGGTCAGCTCCTCCACCACTTCCTTCAGGTCGATGGTGGGGAATCGGCCATTCTGGTAGAGAATCTTTCCCCGCACCATGGTCATGGCTACATCCCCGCCTTTAGCGGACCAGAGAAGGCCGCTGAGCACGTTATGACAGGGCATGAGATGGGGGGCGGTGAAGTCGATGAGGGCCAGGTCCGCGTCCAGTCCCACGCTGAGCATCCCACATTCCTTGCTTCTGCCCTGAGCCTGGGCACCGGTGACGGTGGCCATCATGAGGGCGGCGGAGGCAGGGAGGGCGGAAGGATCTGAGGCAGTTTTCCGGGCGTCCATGGCGGCAAAGCGCATTACTTCAAACATATCCAGATTGCCGCACTGGGTGGCGCCGCCGGTGCCCAGGGCCACATTCATACCGGCCTTCACGCTTTCCAGAATGGGCGTGGACCTTTCTCCGTTTTTATAGGCGGAAACCGGCGTTGCCACAGCGGTGACATGGTGTTTCCCCAGTAGTTTACGCTCCTGTGGGTCAAGATATGTACAGCTTGCGGCGGTGGTGGGCACGGCGAACAGATTGTGGCAGTTCAGAAGTTCTCCCGGCCCCATGCCGGTACGGTCCAGACAGGAATCCACCTCGGACTGGGTCTGCGCCAGGTGTAGCTGCATTCCAATACCGGTCTCGCAGGCGTAGCCCGCCAGAGCCTCCCAGAGCTTATAATTACTGGTGTACTCCGCGTAAATTCCGGCGTCGATTTGGATGCGGCCATTGTCATAGCCGTGCCATTTTTCCACGACCCGCTGCAGCTCCTGGCACTGCTCGTCTGTCTCAAAGTCGAAGTCCTCGTTCTGGTCAATGAAGCGGTAGCTGGACAGCGCCAGATTGGCCTTGATGCCGGACTGGGCCACAGCTTCGGCGGTGGCATTGGGGTAGTAATACAGATCAGACACGGAGGTCACACCGAAGCGCAGGCACTCGGCGATGGAGAGCAGCGCCGCTGCTTTGGCCGTCCGGGAATCCATTTTGGCCTCCTTTTGCAGCAGGGCTTGGAGGGCCTCGGTGTTCCCCAGGTCATCGGTAAAGCTGCGCAGAACGGAGGTAGATAGGTGGGTGTGGCAGTTAATGAGGCCGGGAATGGCCACCATGCCGGTGCCGTCGATGATGGTCTTGGGGGCGTCCTTGGGAGGGAACTTCTCCAGGAACACGATTTTCCCGCCGTCGATGCCGATGTAAGCGCCGAAGAGCACTTCCATCCTGGGGTTCATGGTGACTGCGGTAACATTGGAAATCAGAGTATCCAAAATAATGACTCCTTACCTTATAGTAATGTAAACATTTCGTCCTTTTGCTTCAGAACGGAATCGATCATTTCGATGTACTGTTCCGGGAATTTAGGGTTGTGGAAGCGCTTTAAAGAGCCGTCGGGCATCTGAAGCTTATTCATGCCGCCGCCTCCCAGGGAGAGAATGGTGTGAATCTCTTCCATCATGTAGATGTTATACAGGCAGTCAAGACCACCCCGGCTCCAGCCCACATTCTCAAAGCTGCCGGACATATACTTCTGCCGGTAGAGGTAATAGGGCTTGTAGGAAAGGCTGGGAAGAAGCTGCCCAGCATAGGAAACCATGTCCGTCACCGCCTGGGCAGAGGGGAGATTCTCCCGGCGTTCAAACAGATCCGCGCCCTTTTTCAGGGCCAGGGTGTGGACGGTGATGTTGGCGGGATTCAGGGCAGCAATCTGATCCAGAGAGCGGCGGAAACCGTCCACATTGTCCGTGGGAAGCCCCGCAATCAGGTCCATATTAATGGCGGTAAAGCCCGCGTCCTCCGCCTCCCGGTAGGCCCGAACCACGTCCTGCGCCTTATGGGGACGGCCACAGGCCCGGAGAACGGAGTCGTCCATGGTCTGGGGGTTGATGCTCATACGGTCCGCCCCGTGTTCACGAATGGTACGCAGCTTGCGGGCGTCCAGGGTATCGGGCCGGCCTCCCTCCACCGTAAATTCCAGGCAGCGGGATAAATCGAAGGAACCCCGGATTACGTCCAGAAGACGGGCCATTTGCGGGGTGGACAGAGTGGTGGGGGTGCCGCCGCCGATATAGATAGTGCGAAGGGTCCTGCCGGAATTTCGGAGCAGCCTGCCGGTGTAGGTAATTTCCTTTTCCAAAGCCTCCAGGTAAGGCTCCATCAGATCCGTTCGTTTCCCAATGGAACGGCTGACAAAGCTGCAATAGGCGCACCGGGTGGGGCAGAAGGGAATGCCCACATACAGGGACAGATCGCCCTCTTTCAGAAGCTTCACGGCCCTGACGGTGGAAGCGGAGCAGCTGACTGCCAGCTTTCGGCGCTCGGGAGTGACGTAATACACGTCTTTCAGCAGTTTTTCCGCGGTGGCGGAACTGCCCCCTTCCAGCAGATGCCGGGTGGTGATTTTGGTGGGCCGGACCCCCGACAGAGCACCCCAGGGGGGTGGGGACGGGAGAAATTCCAGGGCCGCCAGATAGAAGCTCTGCTGGAGGGCCCGGCGGCGGAGACGAACCGTCTCTTCGGAGACCCGAAGACGGCGGCTCCGAGTGACGATTTTTCCGTTTAGGGTGATTTTTGTAGAGGCGGTAAGCCAGGCTGCGCCCCGGTGAAGGGTGGAGATGGCTTCCCCCTCAGGATTGTCCCCGAACAGGGAGAGCAGCAGCTGCTCCACAGCGTAGCGATCCTCATGACCGATGAGTGTCAGTTTCATAAAAAATTATCTCATATAGGGGTTGAATTTCTTTTCGTCTTCCAGGGTGGTAGATTCTCCGTGGCCGGGAAGGACCCAGAGATTCCCTTCCAATTTCGCCAGCCGGTTTAGAGACGTATGGATGGCGGCATAGCTTCCGCCGGGAAGGTCCGTCCGGCCGCAGGAGCCGGCAAACAGGGTATCGCCCGCAAACAGGACGTTTTCCACCAGCAGACACACGGACCCGGGAGTATGGCCGGGGGTGGCAAGCACGGAAATGGTCAGGCCTGCCAGGGTGAGGATCGTGCCGTCAGAGTAGGGTTTGGTGTAATAGAGAGATCCGGCGGTGAGCTGTGTGGGAAGGGCCAGGTCGTCGGTGCAGAGAAATACGTCGCAGTTCGTGTCCGCCGCCAGCTGCCGGACGCCGCCCACATGGTCGAAGTGCCCATGGGTCAGCAAAATAGCCTCTAACGTAAGACCCAGCTCCCGGAGCTTTTCCTCAATAATTTCCGGTTCATAGCCCGGGTCCACTACACAGCATTTTGTGCTGTGTTCTTCATGGAAAATGTAACAGTTGGTCTGGTAAGCCCCCAGGGTAAGCAGATGTACCTTCACCATATCAGTGCCTCCTGGGGCTGTCCATGAGCTGATCGGTGTCCAGAATCAGGGTCACGGGGCCGTCGTTGACGGACTCTACTTGCATATGGGCGCCGAAGATTCCGTGCTGGGGCGGATAGCCCAGCTCCTCACAGATGGACAGAAATTTTTCATACAGGGCATTGCCCAATTCCGGCGGGGCGGCGTCCACAAAGCTGGGACGGCGGCCCTTCCGACAGTTACCGTAGAGGGTGAACTGGCTTACCACCAGGACTTCCCCGTTTACGGCCTCCAGTCCCAGGTTCATTTTGTCGTTTTCATCGGTGAAGATCCGCATTCCCAGGGCTTTTTCCGCAAGATACCGGCATTCCTTTTCCGTGTCGTTGGGGCCGACACCCAGTAAAATAAGAAAACCTCTGCCGATCTTGCCCACCACCTGACCGTCTACAGTGACGGAGGCGGAACGGACCCTTGTTAAAACCGCCCGCATGGCTTATTCCTCATCCTCGGCCTTTTCCTCGGAAGGTCTGCTCACGGTACCGGCAATCCCGGCGTTGTTGCAGCCGTTGTGGGAGCCGATGGTCATTGTCTTTCTGGGACTGCACAGCATCCCGATGACCATGCCGGACAGGAGACAGGTGGAAAGACCCAGTACCAGTTCCCGTTTGCTTACGGTAGTGCTTTCGCCCAGGGAATCCCAGAAGGTCTTAAGCTTGGAGACAGGGTTCAGTTTTTGTTTCAGATACAGCATATGTTTTCCTCCTAAAAGTATTTACTGTGGCAGCTACGCGTTCATAGTAAACAATTTTTTTGGTGCTCGCACCTCGCCCCTAACGGGGCAACCGGTGTGGATGCACAAAAAAATTTCATGCAATTTGTGCTTTCATTCATTGTGGTGCCGAAATTCGACATGAAAACTTTTTAATTCTGACCCCGGCGGGAGCCGATCACATCCCGGATGTTTAAGAGCTTCTTCCGGATGGATTCCAGTTCCGCCACGTCCTTTACTTCGAAGCGGATGGTGATGGAACTGCGGCCGCCGGGGAGATCCTTACCGCTGAGCTCCTTCACCCGGACCCGGGCGGTGGTCATTACGGTGGCCACATCCAGGACCAGGCCGTCCCGAGTAATGCAGTCCAGTTCCAGGGTGGTGGAGAAGGGCTGCTCCTCCTGAGCCGCCCAGCGCACCCGCACCCAGCGGGCGGCCTGCTTGGGATCCTCCCGGTTCTGGGCGTTGGGACAGTCCGCCCGGTGGATGCTGACACCGTAGCCCTTGGTGATGAAGCCCACAATGGCGTCCCCGGGCACGGGAGTGCAGCACTTGGCGAATTTAATCATGCAGGAATCGATGTCCTCCACAATGACACCGTTGACAGCGTGACGGTTGCGGAGGACGGCCTCGCTGTCCGGACGCATCCGCAGGGGGTTCTGGTTCAGCTTGTTCACGGTCTGGGCCTTCACCGCCCGGGCAATGTCGTCCCGGATCCGGCCTACCGCCTTGGCGGCGGTAAGACCGCCGTAGCCGATGGCGGCGTACATGTCGTCCCAGGTCTCATAGGAGGACAGTTTTTTCAGCACCTGGGCTTCCAGCTCGGGATCGGAAAGGGCGCTTAAGGGGAGGCCTACACGCTTCATTTCCGCCTCGAAGGAGGCACGGCCGTGGACGATGTTTTCCTCCCGCTTTTCCTTCTTGAACCACTGCTTGATCTTGGTTCTGGCCTGCCCGGACTGACAGATGGTCAGCCAGTCCCGGCTGGGGCCTTTGGCGGTTTTGGAGGTGAGAATCTCCACAATGTCGCCGTTTTTCAGGGTGGTGTCGATGTTCGCAATCCGGTTGTTGACCTTGGCGCCGATCATGGCGTTGCCAACCCCGGAGTGAATGGCATAGGCAAAGTCGATGGGGGTGGAGCCGGCGGGCAGGGAGACAATCCGGCCCTTGGGGGTGTAGACGAAGACCTCGTCATCGAACATGTCAATCTTCAGGGACTGGACGAATTCCTCGGCGTCGGAGTCCTGCTGGCTTTCCAGAAGCCGGCGCACCCACTCGAAGTCCTTTTCACTGCCGGTTCCGGTGCCTTGCTTGTATTTCCAGTGGGCGGCA
>DLAP01000065.1 GCA_002493965.1 Clostridiales bacterium UBA7044 | reverse complement strand
AATCTGAATTTGGATAACTGCCAGTGGCAGTTATTCCATAATTTCGTGCGCACTGGCTCAGAATGATATGGTTTTTCGACAGCCTGCGTCAGCGAAGCTGACTGAGGGGTTGTTTTGCTGCACTTCGAATTGATAGTGTTTGCGGGGTTATACCAGCACAGGTCGATAAGCTTCCGAAACCTTCGATATTGTGGGTTATCGGCAGCGGGGGCAGCAATCCCTCAGGCACGGCGCATACGCCATGCCAGCTCCCTTTACACAAGTGAGCCTTTGGGGCAGCATGAAGCGGCGTCTCCCATATAGGGAAACGCCGCGGAAGATTATTTACTTTTGGGGAAATGCTGCCACAGAGAGCTTAGCCCATAGATCACTCCGGCGGCAATCAGCCCACCGCCCAGAAAAACCACCGAGTGAACCAGCAGATTTCCCTCGTCTCCGCTGATCAGCCGGAGCCAAATATCTGCCAAAGCACCCAGAATCAGCCCAATGAGCAGGCAGATTTTCTTTCGCTTGTGGTTCATTGCTTCTTCACCTGCTTCATGGAAAGGCTGATGCGCTTCCGCTTTTCATCCACGTTCAGCACAACCACCTTCACCACATCTCCAACCTTGACAACTTCACTGGGATGGCGCAGACGACGGTTGCAGACCTCGGAGATATGCACCAGACCATCCTGATGCACGCCGATGTCTACGAAGACGCCGAAGTCAATGACGTTGCGCACCGTGCCGGTCAGTTCCATGCCCGGCTGCAGGTCCTTCATCTCCAGCACATCCTTGCGCAGAATGGGGGCAGGCAGTTCGTCCCGGGGATCCCGGCCGGGTTTCGAAAGCTCCTTGGCAATGTCCAGCAGGGTAGGCTCCCCAACGGCACATTCCCCGGCAGCCTTTTGCAGGCCATAGGCCTCCAGCTTGGCGGTAAGGGTAGAGAGATCGTCGCCCTTTTTGCAGCCCAGCAGATTCAGCAGGGCCTTGGCGGCGGCGTAGGACTCGGGATGAACGCCGGTGTTGTCCAGCACTTCCTTACTCTCGGGAACCCGCAGGAAACCGGCGCACTGCTCAAAGGCCTTGGGCCCAAGCTTGGGTACTTTCTTGAGCTGTGCCCGGGAGGTGAAGGGGCCGTTTTCCTCCCGGTAGGCTACGATATTCTTGGCGGTGGCGGCGGTGAGACCGGAAACCTGCTGGAGAAGGCTCCGGGAGGCAGTGTTGGCATCCACGCCTACAGCGTTGACGCAGTCCTCCACCACGGCGCCCAGTGCGGAATCCAGTTCCTTCTGGGGACAGTCGTGCTGATACTGTCCCACGCCGATGGCTTTGGGGTCGATTTTTACCAGTTCCGCCAAGGGATCTTGCAGCCGCCGGGCAATGGAGACGGCGGAGCGGAGGTTCACATCATATTCCGGGAATTCCTCGGCGGCCAGGGGGGAGGCGGAGTAGACAGAGGCACCGGCCTCGCTGACGATCATATAGCTGGCTTCCGGGAAGGCGCGCAGCAGCTCCACCGCCATAGCTTCCGTCTCCCGGGAGGCAGTGCCGTTGCCGATGGCAATGTGCTGCACATGGTGCTTGCGTATGAGGCCGGACAGAATGGTGATGGCCTCCTGCTTCTTCCGTTCACTGAAGGTGGGGTAGACCACAGCAGTGTCCAGCACCTTGCCGGTGGGGTCTACTACGGCTACTTTACAGCCGTTGCGGTAGCCGGGATCCAGGCCCATGGTGACAAAACCCTTGACAGGAGGCTGCATGAGCAGAGGCTTCAGATTCAGGGCAAAGTTGTGAATGGCTCCGGCGTAGGCCCGGTCGGAAAGGTCGCTTCGCACCTCCCGCTGAATGGAGGGGAAGATCAGACGGTCATAGGCATCCTCGGCGGCGGCCCGGACAAAGGTGGAGACCTGCATGGTGGGCTTCAAGGCCTTCCGGCACACCAGGGCCATGCCTTCATTTCCCACCATGGCCACGTTGGGTTTCAGGAAGCCCTCCTTTTCACCCCGGTTCATGGCTAAAATCTGGTGATCCAGCAGCCGGGAAATGGGCTGGGAGAAATCATAGTACAGCTTATACACCCCGTCCTCCGGCGCGTCCTCGGCAGCGGTGCAGGTAAAGATGCCCCGGCGCACCGTCAGCTCCCGGAGGGCCTTGCGGATGTCGGCATCATCGGAAAGGTTCTCGGCAATGATATCATTGGCCCCTTGCAGGGCGTCTTCTACGGTTTCCACGCCCTTTTCCGGGTCCAGGTAATCCTTGGCAAGTAGAGCGGGGTCCTGCCCATCCTGGGCGAAAATGGCGTCCGCCAGAGGGGCCAGTCCCTTTTCCCGGGCAATGGAGCCCCGGGTGCGGCGCTTCTGCTTATAGGGGCGGTACAGATCCTCTACTTCCGTCATGGTGGCGGCGCTGTCAATGGCTGCGGACAGTTCCTCGGTGAGTTTGCCCTGGTTTTCAATGGACTTCTTGACCTCGTCCCGCCGCTGCTGGAGGTTCCGCAAATATTGGAGTCGGGTTTCCAGATTTCGCAGGGTGGTGTCGTCCATGGCCCCGTGCATTTCCTTCCGATACCGGGCGATAAAGGGGATGGTGTTTCCCTCATCAATGAGGGAAACCACGTTTTCCACATAAGAAAGCTTCTGGCCCAGTTCTTCCGCCAGAATTTCCGTGATAGGCTTCATAAAAAGGTTCTCCTAACAAAATCAGAATCGGGCCTTATTTTACCATAGATTTCCCTAAAAGGGAAGAAGAAAGATTTTTCTTGACAAGGGGGAAGGGAGGGAGTATAATAATCGGGCAGAAAACCCATGGGCCTGTAGCGCAGCTGGGAGCGCATTACATTCGCATTGTAGGGGTCGTCGGTTCGAATCCGATCAGGTCCACCACAGGAAAAGTCACCCTTTTGGGTGGCTTTTTCTGTGCCCGGCTTTCATCAAAGCTTCCCGAAAAGGAAGCTTTTGTCAAAAATTCTTTTCCATTGGTTTATACTTCCGACATAAATGTCAGTTACACTATATCCATGAAAGGCAGCGGAAGTCGCGAGCCGGTTCCTTTCTTGACATAGACTGTAAGCAAAAATCCTCTTTCTACCTCTCTTTCTTCCAAAAACCAATGCGAAAATCCACTGCCATTCGGCGGTGGATTTGCCATTTTCTACAGGGGTGAAAAGAGACCCGTTTCAATATCCTCCTTCAGTCGCCTCCGTAAAATGCTGTGATTGCCTGCGCGAAAAATTCAGCAGCCCCTTCCCCATATTGTTCATCAATTCTTGATTTTACCATTGGGTTCTGGTAGGAAAGGGCAACGGAGAGCATGATCCCTCGTTCCTCCTTCACCTGACTGAACTGCTTCATCACAAATCCGTATTCGCCCACAAGCTCCTTTACCGGGAGAGAATCCACGGGGCAGCTTCTTTTTTGAATCATTTTTTCCTGAATGGCCTCGACTCGCTTGGCATAGCTGTCTGCCACTTCCTTGCTGACAGGGTTTTTCGCGGCGGATAGATATTTGTCTTTTCCGCCGTACCACTGCACTACCTTTGCGTAGCTTTTCTGCATTTCTTCTCTGGAAACCGCTTCCATATAATGGGCCTTCCATTTTTCTATACTCCCAAACTCTTTTATGGAATATGCCTTCATGTCCTCCGGCATATGTTCCAGCATGGCCTGGAACATTTCTTCCATTTCTGTTCTGCTGAAAACAGCAAAATCCATTTTGTTTTCTCCTTTCAGAATGTCGTCAATGCTGGCAATCAGACGCTCCATCCGGGCTTTCTTTGCCGCCAGCATTTTTCTCTGCATCCGCAGAATCTGGTTTCTTTCAAGAGCCGGATTTTCCATGACAGCCTTGATTTCCTTCAGGGGAATATCAAACTCCCGGAAAAACAATATCTGCTGTAAGGTTTCCAGGGCTTTCTCGTCATAAAGCCGGTATCCCGCTTCACTTTTCTCTGTGGGCCTGAGCAGCCCGATTTCATCATAATAGTGGAGCGTGCGCACGCTGATACCTGTTAAAGCGGATATTTCCTTGACTGTCCTCATAGCTGACGGCCTCCTGTCTCTTGATATTTCCAGTGTAAACTATGACGCACCGTGAGTGTCAATAGGGAATTTTATAATTTATATGTATATGAGAAGATCCCCCAAAAGCAGACTTCTGCTTTTGGGGGATCTCTTCAATCAGAACTGAGGTATTTTCCAGAGCCGCCGGGGTGCGCATAGGGTCTGCGTTTCAGAAAAACAATCAGAAGGAATACCAGAACGCACACGAGCGTAATCTTCCAGCCTAGGGAAAGAGCGCTGTTATGATAGCGGAAGGTCACGGTGTGGCTTCCTTCGGTCAGCTCTACGGCGCACATACAGTCGCCAACCAGCTTGACTTCCGCCGGATTTCCGTCTACAGTGGCGGTCCAGTTGCCATTCTGGGGGATGGAGGTGTAAAGCAGGCCCTCCCGGCTGCAGGAGATGGTGCCGGACACACAGGTGCTCTGGAAATCTGTCAGGTTCCAGGTGCATTCGTTCAGAATGTCGTAGCCCTCCCAGAAGCGGTCATGGCCAAGGATGGCGGCGCTGACGGTCATGGAGCTTTCTTCGCCCTCTTTGCAGACGATGCGCACATCGATGGTGTCGCCGGTTTTCACGTCCTGCACCGCCAGCATCTGGGGCAGGCTGATGCTCTCCTGATACAGCTCCTTCCCATTCACGCTGACATAGAAGGTGTTGCGTTCGGGGAGATTGAGATGGATGCAGACAAAGCCGTCCCGATCCGCCAGGAAGCGGTAGGTGACGTCGGAGCCGGAGGCCGCGTCCCGATACAGGCAGTAGCCGCTGCCGTTGCTGTCCGAAATGGTGACGTTATTTCCGGTGATGGTAGTATTGCCTCCCGAGAGAAGATGCCAGACGTCCCCGCTCAGCCCGGTGGCGGAGGAGAAGAGAGCGTTCTGGAACAGAAAAGCATTGCTGGAGGAATCGAAATCCAGGTCCCCCAAGGCGCTGTCCGTCAGGAAGCCCAGCGGGAGATAAGCCTGATTTTCCAGCAGGGAAGTGTCGCCAAAATGATTTATTTCCCGGAAGAAAGTGCTCTGCTTATCCTTCCCGTCCCGCTCGATCATATATTTTAAGTTTAAGAACAGATTTGCCACAGGAGAGCTCTCCTCGAACAGATACCGGTTGTAGGTGTTTTTCGCTCCGTAGCCCAGGGCTTTCATAAACTGCGTGGTCTTCACATTGGCGGAACTGGTGAAAGCGGAAACGCCGTTGTAGCCGTTCAGCGCCCCGTCGTTGAGGGTCTGGGAGTGGGTGGTTTCCGCACGATAGAACAGGGTGTCCTTTTCCCGCTCCTTCATATAGCGGATAACGGAGGCGGTGTAGGTGGTGCCCTTGGGGTAGTTGGAAACCCCCGTGCCGGTGAAATACAGGCCGAAGCACACCAGGTTTCCGATCAGCTCCACGCCCATCACTGTCAGCAGGAGCAGCCGGGAAAGGCCTCGCTGCCGGGCCTGATCCTTCCGGATCCGGGCTTCTTCCCACTGGGAGGCATCAGCGGGAATGGCAGAGCGCATACTGCCATAGAGCATGGAAAGCACATAGAGAAGCAGGAAAATCCCATTATAGAGCAGGTACAAGGGAATCTCCAGCTCCAGGGAGCCGAGAGAGAAGGGGACGGTTTCCCATAGATCATTGGAGCAGGCGAGAACCGCTGCCGCCAGGAATCCGGCCCCGGTGATATTGTACCAGCGGAATTTCCGGCGCAGAAGCCAGGCCCGGTAGGCCATGTACAGCACTACAAAGCTGTACAGGAAGCTGAACCGGTAGGGGATCATGTTGGTGAAGTGGAAGCCGTGCCAGATATAGTCTAACTGCCGGATGATGAAGCTGACGTTAAAGAACAGAAGCAGAGCCACGGCACAGATCTTGTCCCGGAGTTTTACATCTCTTGCCATCAGATACAGGAACATCAGGAAGACGCTGACGATGCCGCAGTATACATTGGGCAGACCTTCCTTGAAGTTCGGCTCGATAGCTCCGCCCATGTTCCCGGCCACCTGCCGCATGGCGTCCAGCAGCCCCAGAAGGGTATTTTTACTTGTGATATTCAGCCGGAAGCCGGTGGGGAACTTGTTGACGCTGGACTGGGTGGTTTGCAGAGCGGACAGAGCGGGCAGGGTGAGAACAGTCGTCATGCCGATGGCAAGGACGGAGAAGAAAGCAATGCGACCCAGATCCCGGAAGAATTTCTTCCAGCCCCCCCAGCGGCAGATCTGGTATACGAAGAAAAACAGGAAAACGAAAATGCAGGTGAACAGGCCAATATAGTAATTGGCGAAGATGGACAGGAACAGGGTCAGGGTATACAGCAGGAACTTTTTCTCCCGGAGAAGCTGTATGGCTCCCAGTGTGACCAGAGGCAGCAGGGCGAAGGTGTCCAGCCACATGACGTTCCACTGAAAACCCAACGCCCAGGCGCACAGTCCGTAGAACCCGCCGAAGACGGCAATGGACAGGTCGTTCTTGTGGAACAGCTCCTTCAGGAAAATGGCGAAGAACAGTCCCGCAAGGCCCAGCTTGATAGGCACCAGCAGGGAGAAGTATTCGAGCAGCCACCCTTCCGGCACCAGCACGCTAATGAGATTCAGAGGAGAGGCCAGATAGTAGGCGATCAGGCCCAGATAGTCCATGCCCATGCCCACGCTCCAGGTGTAGAGAAGCCCGGAACCGCTGCGCAGGGCCTGACGGAAGGCAACAAAGAACGGATAATACTGATGGTACATATCCGAATACAGCATGGAGTAGTGGCCGAAGGGTTCATACTGGCTGATGAGCATGACGAAAAGCATTCCCACACAGGGAATGGCAAAGGCCAGATACAGAAAATTCAATTTTCTGGGTTTCTTCAGGGACAGTTTCATAGGCGTCTCCCATTCATGACAGGGTAAAATCCTTTATATTTTACCACTTTTTTCCGGAAAGGTAAAGAAGAATCAGAGGATTTTTCCCGATTTTTCTCGGGAAAGAGGTTAAGTTTTTTTTAACGGCCTTAAAATTTGGCGAAAAAGCCGTCCCTGTTTTTTGAAGACAGGGACGGCAGGCGACTGCTATTTCTGGGGGTCCGGCTTGGGGGTGCTTTTCTTCCGGCGGCGACGGCGGGGCCGGGGGCGCTCCTCGGGATCTGCCTTTTCCGCCCGGTGGGCGTAGACCTCGGCGGCCTCGGAGGTGGCTTCATAGGTGAGCCTGCTGACCCGCACCTTTCCGTCAGGCTGTTCGGAGAGCCGGACCCGGATAAGGAATTGCCCATGCTCCGGGCAGGTGGCCAGATCCATGTACCGGTGTCCCGGCTGGGCAAACCAGCGGGAGCCAAGCATCCGGCCGTCGCAGATGGGGCAGCGGTTTTCCTCCCCGGACATGGCGCCCAGGGCAGAGCGCTTATCCGGGTAATCGTGGAATACCTTCCGGGCGATGCAGCCGGGCAGCTCCGCCCCGTGAAAGCCGTTTTCGTGGCTTTTCAGGGCCTCGTCGTATTCCTCCGCCCCCCGTTTCAGGTCCAGCCGGGCACAGATCAGGGCGGTGTGGTAGGCATCCCCCAGGGCGTCGTGGGCGGGGCGGGTGGCTTCAATGCCGAAGATTTCCATGGCCGTTTTCAGGGCCTTCTGGGAATTGGAGCCGTCGGTCTGAGCGTTGAAGATCATCTGGGCGTTATACCAATGATCCGTAAAATGGGTGTCCATGCTGTAAAGCTGGAGATTCTCCCGCAAGATGCCGATGTCGTCAAAGCCCCAGGTCAGGAAGACGATGTCCTCCCCGCACCAATTGCGAAAATCGTTCATGGCATCCACAAAGGGAATGCCCTCATTCAGAAGCTGGCTTTCTTTAATGCCGGTAAGCTTGCTGACCCGGCGGTTTAAGCGGCGGTAGTATTTGGGCTTGACCATGACCTGAAATTCGTCGGCCACTTCCTGATCTTCGGTCATCCGAACGGCGCCGATCTGGATGATCTCCCCCCGGATGGTAACGGGAAGCACCTTCTTAGAGGAAGGGGAGCCGGGCCAGGGCTGATTCCATTCCATATCCAAAACGATGTAATTCATTGCCATAACCTCTGTCTTACAGAATCCTTATCATCTATCATATCATAAGGCAGGGGCTTCTGTAAACAGAAAGTTTTGTTTTGGCGGCGGGGATTTTCCCCGCCGCCAGAGAATCGTGGTTATCCTTGTTCCAGAAACGCTTTGCGATCCAGGTCACCCTCCTGCCAGGAGGCGCTTTTTCCGCAGACCGGGCAGGGATCGCAGGCCCGGATGCCCTCGTAGGTATAGCCGCAGTTTAGACAGCGCCAGCGGATGGGTACTTCCTTTTCCGTCAGCTCCCCCTTGAGCAGCTGGGTTTCCAGGGACTGGAACTGGCCATGGTGGACCCCCTCAATCCGGGCGATCTGCATCCACAGCCGGGCGGCGTCCTTGTAGCCCTCCCGCCGGGCGATTTCCGCGAAGCCAGGGTAGGCGTCGTCATGCTCTTCCTTTTCTCCGTCGGCGGCGAAGCCCAGGTTTTCCACGGTGGTGCCAAGCTGGAAGGGATAGCCCGCGCAGACCTCAATATTGGCGGCACAGCCGCCCAACTCCTGGATCATTTCCAGAAATTCTTCGGCATGAACGGCTTCGTTATCTGCGGTTTCCTCAAAGATTCGTGCGATCCACTCCTGATTTTCTTTCCGGGCGATTTTTGCGTAGATGGTATACCGGTTCCTGGCCTGGGACTCTCCGGCGAAGGAGCGGGTTAAATTCTTTAGTGTTTCCGAATGAATGAACTCCATATTGATTTCCCCTTTCTGGAAACAGGATTTCCGGAAAATGGGAAAATTATTCAAAAAGCCCGCTTCCTGAAAACAGGAAGCGGGCACAGGCTGTCGAAAAACCATG
>DLAP01000071.1 GCA_002493965.1 Clostridiales bacterium UBA7044 | reverse complement strand
CCCGGATTTTTAAACTATTTTAAGTAAAAAAGCCAGGTGTTCCCGTGATTCCGGGGGATTGCCACACCATGCTGCGGCATGGTTCGCAATGACAGCTTGATTTTGAGCCTTTTTTGACACGCTGACCTTCCCCAGAGGGGAAGGCAGCTTTTATTTTATTCCAAGAAGTTCCATTCGTCAAGGTTGACATTCCGGAAAAAAACGGATAAAATAACCTTGCCAACATAAATTCAAATTGACAAAGGAGGGAACACCATGGATGCTGGCGGCAGCGGCAATATACCCGGACGAAGTACGGCTGCGTCTGTGGTGAACCCATAGACGTCTTTCGTCCCGTAGATTGCCTCCTGAAAATGTAAATGTAATCAAGGAGGAAAATTCTATGCCCGAGCGTTTTGAAATTGTAGAGAAAGCCCTGCTTTCTCTGCTGGAAGGAAAGAAGTACGCCACCCTCCGGGACATTCTGATCACCATGAACCCCAGCGATATCGCGGGGCTGTTCGACGGCCTGGAGGAAAATCAGATTCCCCTGATGTTCCGTTTGCTTCCCAAGGAGCAGGCGGCGGAAACCTTTGTAGAAATGGAGCCGGATGCCCAGGAGCTTTTGATCCGGGGCTTTTCGGACAACGAACTGAAGGAAGTTCTGGACGAACTGTATGTGGACGACGCGGCGGATCTTGTGGAAGAGATGCCTGCCAATGTGGTCAAGCGGATCTTAAAACATGCTGACCCGGAGATGCGCTCCTCCATCAACCAGATCCTGCGCTATCCCGAAAACTCCGCAGGCTCCATTATGACCACGGAATATGTGTCCCTGCGGCCTCACATGACGGTGGAGGAAGCCATTCTGCGGATCCGCCGTCAGGGCATCGACAAGGAGACCATCTATACCTGTTACGTTATTTCCAAGGACCGGACCCTGGAGGGCATCGTCACCGTGAAGGATCTGCTGCTGGCAGAGAATGACGACATCCCCATTGAAGATCTGATGATCACGAACCTGATCTACGTCACCACCCAGACCGACCAGGAAGAAGTGGCCAGGATGTTCAGCAAGTATAACTTCCTGGCTCTGCCCGTGGTGGATGGGGAGAAGCGGATGGTGGGTATCGTCACTTTTGACGACGCCATGGACGTCATGGAAGAAGAGGCCACGGAGGACATGGAAATCATGGCCGCTATGACCCCTTCGGAAAAGAGCTACCTGAAGAGCACCCCCTTTGATCTGTACAAGCACCGGATCCCCTGGCTGATGCTGCTGATGGTCTCCGCCACCTTTACCGGCATGATCATCACCTCCTTCGAGGATTCCCTGAGCGCCCTGCCCATCCTGACGGCCTTCATCCCCATGCTGATGGATACCGGCGGTAATTCCGGCTCCCAATCCTCTGTCACCATCATCCGTGCCCTGAGCCTGGATGAGCTGCATTTTTCCGACCTGTTCCGGGTCATGTGGAAGGAAGTCCGCACCGCTGTGCTCTGCGGCGTAACTTTGGCTCTGGCCTGCTTTGCGAAGATCTTCCTGATCGATCATCTGCTGATGGGCAATGACAGCATCAACCTTCTGGTCAACGGTGTGGTCTGCCTGACCCTGGCTGTCACCGTGGTTATTGCGAAATTCGTGGGCTGTTCCCTACCCCTGCTTGCAAAGCACTTGGGCTTCGACCCGGCGGTGATGGCAAGTCCCTTCATCACCACCATCGTGGACGCCCTAAGCCTGCTGGTCTATTTCATGTTTGCCAAGTCTCTGCTGGGACTGTAGCACACTGGGAGAAATACTATGTCACTATTTTCTTTGGATTCCAAATTCATGCAGGCTTTAAGCCGGATCGCGGATCTGATTGGGCTCAATCTAATCTTCCTTGTTACCTGCATCCCCATCTTCACCATCGGCGCGGCCAGTTCGGCGCTGTACAGCGTGGCTTTCCGCATGGGCACCGAGCAGGAGGACGGCCTCTTCCGCCGCTACTTCCGGTCTTTTCGGGAGAACTTCCGGCAGGCAGCCGCGCTGTTTCTTCTGCTGTTCCTCCCGATTCTGCTTCTGCTGTTCGCCTTTTTCTTCTATGCCGCTCTGGACGGTGTCGCCCATGGACTCAGCTATGTGTGCGTGGTGCTGCTGGTGGCTATGGCGATGATTTACGGCTATGTCTTTCCCCTGCAAAGTCAGTTTCAGAACACCGTAAAACAAACGCTGAAAAACGCCCTGCTTCTGAGTATCGCGTATCTGCCCCGGTCCATTGCCGTGGCCGCGATCAACGTGCTGCCCTGGGTACTGTTTTATTACGCAACCCTGTTCTTCTTCCAAATGGGCGTTGTATGGATCCTGCTGTATTTTTCCGCGGCAGCCTACATAAATGCCCAGATTCTTAGAAAAGTCTTCGCCCCTTATCAGGACGCCAAGGAGGAAACCCCATGATCATCCGCAAATCCACTCCTGAAGAAGCCCGGCGGATCAATGAACTGTTCGCCATCTGCTTCGAAATGCCTATGACCAACTGTCCCGCAGACCCCGAGCAGGACGACGCCACCCATTGGGTCGCCATGGACGAAAGCGGGGAAATGATGAGCACCTTCACCATCTCCGACTTTACCGTTCGGTTTGACGGCCAGAAATGCAAAATGGGCGGCATTGGCGGTGTGGCCACCCTGCCTCAGTACCGCCGCAGCGGCGGCATCCGGGGCTGCTTCCAGGAAGCCCTCCCGGATCTGTATCAGCGGGGCTATGATTTTTCCTACCTGTACCCCTTCTCCACCGGCTATTACCGGAAATTTGGCTATGAATGCTGCTGCCAGGGCTGGCAGTGGCAGGTGAATATGGGGATGCTGAACCCACCCAAGGGCTGCGGCACCTTCCATCTGGTAGAGAAAAATCATCCTCAAAAGGAAGCCATTCAGGCATTGGATGCCCTTTGGGAGAAGAAGTACAACATGATGGTGATCCACAGGGAATCGGACTACGATTGGGTTTCCAAATCCGACCCCGCCGTGAAGCAGGAATTTACTTACGTCTGCTACGCCCCGTCCGGCGCGCCCAGCGCCTATGTGAGCTTCCGCCTGGCAAACGAGCCCTCCGGTCGGAACCTCCATTGCAATCGGCTCTGCTTCGCGGACAAATCCGGTTTTCAGACCGTCCTGGCCCTTTTCAAGAGCCTGGCGGCCGACCATGCCTATGTCAAATTTCAGACCCCTGTGAACACGGGGCTTCAATATCAGATGCCCGAGTGGTCTCAGGGAGCCGTAAGCTGGGAACTGCTGGCAAGCCGGGGCATGGTGCGGGTGGTGAACGTCCAGCGGGTGCTGGAGAAAGCCGCCTATCAGGGCAGCGGCACCGTGACCCTGGAAATACAGGACCCTCAGATCCCGGAAAACAACGGCCGCTTCGCTGTGTGCTTCGCGGATGGCAAAGCCCTGTCCGTTCAGCCTACCGGGGCTCTTCCTGACGCTGTGCTGACTATCCCCGCCTTCTCCGCCCTCATTACCGGTGTTTGCGGCCTTTCTGATGCGGAAGGGTACTTAAACGGTCTGGAAATCCGGAACCCCACCGCTCCCCTATCCCAGGTCTTCTACCGCAAGCCCCTGTGGATCGTGGACTATTTCTAAAAATCCCGTTAAAAATCAGCAGGAAGGTATTTCCTTCCTGCTGATTTTCTGTTATCCCAGACGCCCGATCAGCGCCTGTCCGTTCTCTTTAAGCCAGCGCCTGCTCTCCCGGTAATCCGGCAGGATTTTCTCCACCTCTGCCCAGAACCGTGAAGAGTGGTTCATTTCCTTCCGGTGGCACAGCTCATGGACTACCACATAGTCCCTTGCCTTCTCCGGTACCAGCATCAGCAGACAGTTAAAATTCAGGTTGCCCCGGCTACTGCAGCTGCCCCAGCGGGTGCGTTGGCTCCGAATGGTAATATTGCCATAGCTCACACCCACCAGGGGCGCAAAGTGCTCTACTCGTTTTGGAATCACGCTCAGTGCCTGCTGACCCAGCGTCTGAATTTCTTCCTCCGTAAACCGGGCCAGCACCTCTCCCGGTTTTGGCAGATGCTTTTCAATCCAGCCCCGCTTGCTGGAAACAAACTGGTCGATTGCGGAGGCGGACATCCGCCTGGGCGCCCGGACGATCAGGTCCCCGTTTGGCTGAATCTGGATTGCAATGGTCTTCCGGTCGCCCCGAACCAGCCGGTAGGGGATTTTCTCTCTGTCCGGCGCCATCTTAGTCCAGATTCTCGGCAATGACACCCAGCAGGGTTCCGGTGGGGTCGTCCTCATGCTGCCAGTACATGACGCCCTTCATGCCCTTTTCCATGGCGTAGACGCATTTACGCCGGATCGCCTCCGGGGATTCGTAGCTTACGAAGGTAGTTCCGTTGAAAAGGTAGGCTGCTTCTCCCTCCTCGTCCCAGAACTGCTCATAGCCATTTTCCCGTATATATTCCGGCGTGATCATTGCGAAAGCGGGTCCGGGGAGCCCCTCACCAGCCGGCTGTCCCAGGCCATGGTTTTCTGTCCCCTGGACTTCAAAGTGGCGGCCATAGAAGGCCATGCCCATCAGCATCTTCTCATAGGGGACCCCGGCGTCATGATACCACTCCACCACCTTTTTGGAGATGGCCAGGCCCGCGTGATGCCCCGCCTTTCCGGGGAACTCCCCCGCCAGGTCATAGGTCATCAGGCCCACAAAGTCCAGAATTTCCGCCACCTTGTCCATCTCGGTGTTGCGGATGCAGCTTTGAGCAGCCCCCACCGCCGCGGAGAGAATCCGGTTCTCCCCCAGGGTGTCCCGCAGAGCCTGAAGCAGCAGGGTAAAATTCTCCTTATCTCTGGGATCGGAGGCAATGCCAGCCACGCTGCTGCAGGGGTATTCCCAGTCGATGTCAATGCCGTCCAGGTTGTACCGCTCCACAGTCTCCAGGCAGGAGCGTGCAAAGGTTCTCCGTCCCTCCTCCGTCATGGCCATAGGGGAGAAGCCGTCCCCTTCCCAGCCGCCAATGCTGAGGACCAGCTTCAGCTCCGGGTTCCATTTCCGGAACTGCTCGATTTTGGGCAGGTCCGGAAGCATATACAGGTCCAGCACTCCGTCCCGGATCCTGCCAAAAGCAAGATACAGATGGGTCAACCGCCGGGCATCCTCTTCCCGTACCAGAGAAATGCCCCGATTCATGGTATAACCAACGCGTAAATGGTTCATGATTTCTTACACTCCTGTTCCATTATTCCATCCAAAGGAAATTCATAAATTCCGGCACCAGTTTTTCCCAGTCTGCCTCACAGTGGCCGCCGCCTACCTGACAGCGCAGACAGGTAACTGCTCCTTTTTCCGTCAGCCGGTCCGCAGCCTCTGCGTTGCACCGGTAGGTGTAGCTGCTCCGGTCCTCCTGCTCCAGATCCTTCACGCCGTACGCTTCCCGGGTGCCCCAGGACAGGTAGGCCCGGGTATCCGGGCTGATGTCCGAGAAATCCAGGTCTTCCAGTAGTGGCTTCATGCAGAAGCCCATGGCAGAGGAAATACACCCAGCCTTGGAAAACCACCGGTTGAAGTGGACCAGGCCGTACAGAGCCATGATCCCACCCATGCTGGACCCGGCTATGCCAGTACATTCCCGGAAGGGAATGGTACGGTAATGGCTGTCGATAAAGGGTTTTACTTCCTCCACAATCCACGCCATGGTAGCCTCCCCCATGGGCTGGAACTTGCCAAAGTAGGTTCCCGGGTCCGCAGGGTAAGGCAGATATTCGCTCAGCCGCTCCTCCCCATCGTGACCGCACTCGATGCCAACCACGATCATGGGTTTGCCCCAGGTGTCCAGAAAGTCCTTTAGCCCCCAGCATTTTCCGTAGGTGGCGTCCTCGTCCCGGTACAGATTGTGCCCATCAAAGAAATACATCGCCGGATAGCGCTCCCGGGAGAAGCCATAGCCCTCCGGCAGGTAAATGTGGAGCGGGCGGTTTTTCCCCTTGGGGGTATAGACAAAGTCTTTTTTTACGATCATAGAAGAAGCTCCCTTCCGGATTTACCCGGAACAGTATACCACGGCTGACCTCTCTTGGCAATGGCTCCCGAAGAAAAAATGCAACCTTTTTCGTTCCCGGAACCATGGAAAATGGTAAAAAGTCAAGCCGTTTCCGTACCGGTCTTTCGGGAATTTTTTTCGATGCCGGATTGCTTTTTTCGCCGCTCCGTGGTACCATATTTATAATAAAATATTAGGAAGCTCTGATTAAATCGGCAAGAGTAGGTGCCGAGAGATTTTGACCCAAGCGAAAGTTTGGAAAATCGAGGAATACTTTGTGTATTTCCGATTTTTCAAACTGCACGATTGGAGCAAAAGATCCGGCAGCTACCGCAGACGATTTATTCAGAGTTTCCATAAATAAAGGAGACTTGGATCATGTTCTATAAAAACGCGCGAATCTTCACCTCCGATTTTCAGTTTCACACCGGTGCCTTTGAAGTAAACGCGGGTCGTTTTGCCCAGGTCCTGCCCAAGGACGTCCCCGAAAATGCCATCGACCTGAAGGGCGCCACCGTCATTCCCGGCCTGGTGGATGTCCACAGCCACGGCAACTCCGGCGCGGACTTCTCCGACGGCGACTACGAGGGTCTGAAGAAAATGGCCGCCTTTTACGCAAGCTGCGGCGTTACCTCCTTCGCTCCCGCCTCCATGACCCTGCCCTACGACGTACTGGAAAAGGCTTTCACCACCGCTCTGCAGCTGGCCGACGAGTGCCCCCTGGGCCATGCCCGGATCATGGGCATTCAAATGGAAGGCCCCTACTTTTCCTACAAGAAGCGGGGCGCTCAGAACCCCGATTACCTGAAGGAGCCGGACTTTGAAGGCTTTAAGAAGCTGTATGATGGCTGCGGCGGCCTGGTGCGCATTGTGGACGTGGCTCCGGAGCTGCCCGGCGCTGCCGAGTTTGTGGAAAAGGCCAGCAAGCTTTGCACCGTGTCCATCGCCCACACCGATTCCGACTACGATCATGCCAAGGCCGCCGTTGACGCGGGCGTCACCCATCTGACCCACCTGTACAACGCCATGCCCGGCATCCACCACCGCACCCCCGGCGTCATCCCCGCCGCCGTGGAGAATCCCAAGGTTCAGGCGGAGATCATCTGTGACGGCTATCACATCCACCCTGCCTCCGTCCGGCTGGCCTTCACCATGTTCAAAAACCGGATGGTGCTGGTTTCCGACTCCGGTCGCTGTGCCGGTATGCCCGAGGGCACAAAGTTTCAGCTGGGCGGCCAGGACGCCTGGCTCCGGGATGGCGTGGCCAAACTAGCCGACGGCACCATCGCCTGCTCTGCCACCAACCTGTGGACGTGCTTAAAAAACACCATCTCCTGGGGCGTCCCCGAAGAGGAGGCTCTCCGGGCAGCCACCTTCAACCCCGCCAAGGCAATCGGCGCCGACTTGGAGATTGGCTCCATCGCGGAAGGCAAGATGGCAGACTTTATCATTACGGATGAATCCTACAGCGATAAACGTGTCTTCATGGCCGGCCGTGAGATCTGAAAGTAAGGCAGCAAATGCGGGGTGGGAAAAACCACCCCGTTTTTCTGCGCGGACAAAAACAAATCCCATGAACCCACGATAGAAACTAAGATAAATGAGGTTTTCCATGACAAATCGTTACATCGGCGACAGGGCGTTTTACCGCCGCTGTCTTGGGGTCGCCGTCCCCATTATCATCCAAAACGGTATCTCAAACTTCGTAAACCTTTTAGACAACGTGATGGTAGGCCAGGTGGGCACCATTCCCATGAGCGGCGTTTCCATTGTCAACACCCTCCTTTTTGTCTTCAACCTGTGCATCTTTGGAGCCAGCTCCGGCGCGGGCATCTTCACCGCCCAGTTCTACGGCTCCAAGGATGACGAAGGCATCCGGCACACCTTCCGGTTTAAGTTCTATATCTGTGTTTTGATCACTGCCCTGGGCACAGCGCTGTTCCTTTCCTTAGGGCCTCAGCTCATTGGGCTGTATCTCACCGGCGACGGCGACGCCGCCACCGCTGCGGGAACCATGGAGTACGGCCTACAGTACCTTCACGTCATGCTCTGGGGGCTGCTGCCTTTCGCTCTGACCAACACCTATTCCAGTACCCTTCGGGAAACCGGAGAGACGGTGGTGCCCATGGTGGGCGGCATCACGGCGGTGCTGGTAAACCTAATCCTTAACTATGTGCTGATCTTCGGCCACTTTGGCGCTCCGGCCATGGGCGTAGAGGGTGCGGCGCTGGCCACCGTGATCTCCCGATTTGTGGAGCTGCTGATCGTGGCCGGTTGGACCCATGCCCATTCCAGCCGTCACACCTACATTACCGGGGTTTACCGTTCCTTCCGGATCCCGGTGAAGCTGCTGAAATCCATCTTCATTAAGGGAATGCCCCTTCTTGTCAACGAAGCTCTCTGGTCCAGCGGCATGGCCCTGCTGAATCAGTGCTACTCCACCTGCGGATTGGACGTGGTGCCCGCTATGAACATCTCCAGCACTCTGGTGAACCTGGGCAGCGTGGTTTTCCTGTCTATGGGCAACGCCGTCGGCATCATCATGGGTCAGATGCTTGGCTCCGGTGCCAGGGAAGATACGGTACGGGACACCAACCGGAAGCTCATTGCCCTGTCCGTGACCTCCGGTGTGGTCTTCGGCGCTCTGGTCGCCGCCGTCTCCGGTCTGTTCCCCCATATTTATAACACCACGGTGGAGGTACGGCATCTGGCCGCCCAGCTGATCTGTGTGTCCGCCTCCATGATGCCCTTCAGTGCCTACACCAATGCCACCTATTTTACCCTCCGTTCCGGCGGTCAGACCTTCGTCACCTTCCTGTTTGACAGCTGCTTTGTGTGGGTGGTATGCGTCCCTCTGGCTTTCTGCCTGAGCCGGTTCACGCCTATTTCCATTCTGCCCCTGTATGTCATCTGCCAGGCCACAGAGCTTGTGAAATGTGCCATCGGCGTGTTTATGCTGAGGCAGGGCAAGTGGATTCAAAATTTGACGGTATAACACAGTGGCCCCGATTTCCCTTGCCCGGGAAATCGGGGCCGCTTCTTTAATACTATTACCTGATAAAAATCTTTACATTTTACATTGTAGACGATATGGTGGGAAGCTCCATATCTTGATAGCTTTGCTTGTATTCGTCACATACCTGAACACTAAACGGCACTTTGGGCGCAATGTCTATCGACATTTGCACCCCAGAGTGACTGCTAACATAATCTCCATAAGCTTCCATGCCTGTAACAAATCGTTTGAAAATTGCCTTTATACTTTCAGGGCTATTATCAACGCCAATCCAATTTCTACCTGTTTCAAACGCAGCGCCCAAAGTAGTACCGCTCCCCGCAAAACAATCAAGAACCATGTCACCTGGGTTGGACGATGCTTCAACAATTAGTTTCAGCATATCAAAATTTTTTTCTGTCGGATAGCCAGTTGTCTTTTGTGCTTGGTTTATGCTGTCACGGTAATCAAGCCAAATATCCTGAACGGGGATTCCTTTAGCGGGATCACAAAAAACCATTCTTCGAGGATTTCCTGTAGGACTCCAATAAATCTCTCCTGCCGCATCCATTTCATCAAGTTTCTCGGGAGTGTATTGCCAATGCTTACCTTTGGGAGGCATTTTCCCTCGCCACTCTTTTCCTGTCTCGCCGTTTCTTGTTCCAGGGGCATGGATGGGAACTTTTTTATATCTTCGGCCTGTTTTTTCATCAACATAGGGATATTGTTCAATCATTTTGTCGTAACCCCACGGAGAAAACGGTCTATTCCATACATAGGACGAGCCTTTCGTATAGAACATAATGTAGTCAGAAATGTTACCGTAAGTATTTTTGGTATAGTTTTTTGTGCTGCATTTTTTTCGTGTAATAAATGCTCTGCAATTTCGCTCGCCGAAAATCTCGTCCATAATCAGTTTCATGGTGAACGCCATATTGCCATCAAGATGCAAGTAAATACTTCCGTTGTCTGAGAGCAACTCGCGCATAACAATCAAACGTTTGCGCAGATATTCTACATATTCGGCACCCCGTAATGCGTCACTATATGCGTGTGACTGATCTCTATTAACAAAGTTTGCAGCCGTTGAAAATGGCGGGTCAATATAAATCAAAGTGATTTTACCCTTATATCCATTGTTCAGCATATACAGCAACGCATCAAAGTTATCGCCATAAAACAGCGTATTTTTTCCACCGCTGTTCATCGTTTTCATAGTTTGAAACTCTGCATAAGGCGCGCCCAAGACCTCGGCTTCGCTGGTTTTCCCATCATAGGTTACGCGAACTTGTAAAACGGGCGTTTTTTTAGTGCCTTTAGTGGATACACCTGTTGCCATTATTTCATTCTCCTGTTAGCCAGTCTCGTGTAAGACGTTCATCTATCATACGCAAAGTAATAACTTTTACCTCATTGGGATAGCGTTCCTCAATTCGACAATAATCTTCCCACATTGAACCCAACAACAGGCCGGGGCCGTCATTCAGAAAGATTACCTTCGTTTTTAGCCCATGGGAATGAACATATTGCAGCACTTCGTCAGCACAGTTTTTATAGCCGCCGGTTCTATCATCTTCCTGTGCACCGCCCCTATCACCATCATAGCGAGCAAGTCCAACAGCATAGATTGTTTTCTTATCATCAGAGGAAATAACAAAATCTAACGGGCGGCTGCCGCTAGGATAATCCTTCCATATACGGCTTGCTTGCACATCTGCACCAGCACCACGGGGACCCCAAATAGCCAAATCCGGAAATTTCCCCTGCACCATATCAAAAAATTTATCTGTCAGGTCATAGCCTTTTTGCCCCCTATCTTTGTATTCCCAAAGGACAGCACATAATGCTTCATCAGGCAGAGGGCGTGCATCGAATTTGGCTTGAACAATAGGAACAGGGCGAAAACCTTCACCAAAATCATCACATATTTTACGGGCTTGTGATTTTTTCTTTAACATCTCAACAGGTGTTTCCGGGGAAACATACTTTCTGAAAACCCGGCAAAGCTGAATACGCATCCATTGGTTAGGCGTTTGTATAATATTCATAAATAGCGCACAAGAGCTTTCAGAACGCTTTAACATTTGCGAAAAGGTTTCCAGAACTGGCGAATACAGGCGGCAGGCATCTTCCAGAATATCAGGATAATATTCGCCCGTTGAAAGAGTTATGTAATTTCTCCGTTCATCTGGTTGATAATCTCTAAAGCATTTCATATTCTAAAACCCTCTCTGTGTTTCTACAATATCATCAAGTCCGCAATTCAAGGCTGTTGCTATCTTCGCAAGACCATCCATTGCCACGGGTTCTCCCTTGCCCATCTTTGCAAGAATATTTGTGCTGATACCCGCCGCTTTGCGCATTTGCGTTTTGGTCATGCTCTTATCTCTTATCTATCAGCAGCTTCCAAAGGTTGTTATAGTTGTAAATCATATTTAAGCCCCCTATGCAAGGCTGCAAATAACCATTCAAAAGTATAGCACAGCTGGGCGGTTTTTTCAATATTATGTCATGTTTTCGTGATTTTTCCCATGTGTAGTACAGCATTAAGTCCTGCTTGTACCCCTTCGAAGTATTATTCCGGGTAATATTGTAGTTCTGTATATACTCCAGCAGTGCAAACCCATCGATGCCCGGAAGCATGATATCCAGCAGTGCCAGATCAAAGGCGTGGTCGTCTTTTAAGTACACCGCCGCTTCTCCACCGTCATAAAATTGCTTCACCTCATAGCCCACGCATTTTAAGTTCAGGGTCACAGCGGAGGCAATGGCCCGGTCGTCCTCTACCACCAGGATTCGATTTGCAGACATAGCTGTCCCTTCTTTCTCTTTCTGCCATCATTATAACATATCCTGCAGGAAAAAGGATTACCGAATGATTATGTTTTCCAGGGATGACTTTTCCTTTTTCCTGTGCTATACTATAGAAAAAAGAAACGGAGTGTATTTTTGATGCTTAACTCTTCTTACGCAGACTATTCCTGGGAGCAGGCCGCGGCATTGCTGGCCATCGACTCCCCCACGGGCTACACCGAACGGGCCGCCAAATGGGTGCTGGACGCCTTCTCTTCTTTGGGCTTTGCCGCTAAGCTCACCACCAAGGGCGGCGTTCTCGTTGACCTGGGCGGCGAAGATAAAGAAGACGGCCTTCTTCTTATGGCCCATGTGGACACCCTGGGGGGGATGGTGGCTCAGATCAAGGGGGACGGATGCCTGAAAATCATCAATGTGGGCGGCCTGACTGCCCCCAACGTGGAGACGGAAAACGTGAAGGTCTGCACCCGCTCCGGGGCAGTCTATGACGGCACCTTCCAACTGATCAACGCCTCCGTCCACGTCAACAGCAACGTCCGGGATGCCAAGCGGGATTTCGATTCCATGGAGGTGGTGCTGGACGAGGACGTGCGCTCCGCAGAAGATGTCCGGGGCCTGGGCATCGAGGTGGGAGACTTTGTGTGCTTCGACCCCCGCACCCGCCGGACGGACAGCGGGTACTTAAAAAGCCGGTTCCTGGACGACAAGCTGTCCGTGGGTATTTTGCTGGGCTTTGCCAAGTATCTTTTCGACAACCACATCACTCTTAAGCGCCGGGTCTATGCCCACATCACCGTCTATGAAGAGGTGGGCCATGGCGGGGCCGCTTCCGTTCCCCAGGGCGTTACCGAGGGCTTATCCGTGGACATGGGCTGCGTAGGCGAGGGTCTAAATTGCACCGAGCGGATGGTCAGCATCTGCGCCAAGGATTCCGCCACACCCTATAGCTACGCCATGGTGGGGAAGCTCATTGACGCAGCAAAGAAAGCCGGCGCCGACTACGCCCTGGATGTATACCCCCACTATGGCTCCGATGTGGATGTGACCCTGGAGGCAGGCTACGACATCCGTCACGGTCTCATCGGTCCCGGGGTTTACGCCAGCCATGGCTATGAGCGCAGCCACATCGATGGGGTGTATAACACTTTGAAGCTGCTGTGCGGCTATTTGGACGTATAACAGAGCAGGGAGGTATCTGCTATGAAGAAGCTGTTTACCTACGCGGATGAATACATCAAGGAAAGCGACTGGCAGGACCTGGCCATGCTGAAGCTCTGCCTGGGTGCCCTGGGGGTGCTGATCGGCCTTTCGCTTCCCGGGGAGAAGAAAAAAACCGCCGGGCTGTTCGCCGCCGGGATCTTCACCGCCACCTACCTTCCCCTGATGTCGAAGTTCTACCGCATCATCACCCGGGAAAACAAAAAGGCATAAAATTTTAGGGAAGCTCTGATTCAATCGGCAAGATCTGAGGCGGAGAGATTTTCTTTCAGATGAAGGTTCAAAAATTGGAGGAATACTGTATGTATTTTCCAATTTTCGAACTGCATAGCTGGAAGAAAAGATCCGCCGCTCAGCCGCAGACGATTGATTCAGAGCTTCCCTAGGGACTGGCTCACTACCCGGTAAGCCAGTCCCAATTCTTTATCTGTGAAGTGCTTTCCGCAGCACCGGCACAATCAGCAGCCCAATTCCGCCGCCGATTAAGGCCGTGATCAGCTGGGGCCATGCGAACATCACCGGCAGCTTTTCCAGCATAGGCGCTTTCAACGTGCCGGATGTAAGCAGGGGTGCAGAGGCAATGCCGCAGATGATCTTCACCACCAGGAAATACAGCACCGCGAATTTTGCCACCGCCGCCAGCAGCCAGGCCGCCGCCCGTGCGCCCAAGCTGCTGTCTTTTCCGGCGATACCCCCAAGCAGCAGTACAAATACCGTATTGCCCACCATAATGGCAGGCACCGTCACAAGCTGGGGGGCAATGCCCAGCAGATAGGCCATCACCGGGGAAATCAGCGCCACGGTCACGCCGCTGCCCGTCCCCGCCAGCAGCACCGTCACCGCCAGCACCGCGTTGACGCAGGAGCCGGTGACGATCTGGCTCAGGGGTCTGGTTGCATACTGCAGGACCACCAGCAGTGCCAGCAGTACAGCGGTTTCCGTGATCCAACGAACTTTCCGATTCATGAAATTCTCCTTTCCTTTTTCTGCGCTTATCATACGGAATCGGACGGGTTTTATGCGGCCCGCCCATGCCAGAAACGCACCACCCCGGCAAACACACCGGGGTGGTGCCACATTGCTTTGAAAATTATTTTACCTTCAGCGCCTTACGCTCTTCTCTGGTTTTGCAGAACTTTTCCAGCTGGGGCACAAGAATCAGGCAGATCAGCGCCGCCGTAAAGCCGCCGTTGTACAGGCAGTAGCCGCCGTGGAGCAGAGGCACGGAGGTCACAAGCAGGTAGTGCATAGCACCCGCCACCGCGCCCCACTGCCAGCCGTACTTGGTGGAGATAGGGCTTAAGCCGTTGGCGTAGCACAGGCCCACACAAATGGCCTGAGCGTTGATTATGTACTCGAATTTGCCGCCCAGCAGGCCAGAGAACCAGCCAAAGACCAGGGACATCAGGAAGTACCCCAGCATAATAGGCCAGACATTGCCAGGATGGGAACCGGAATTGCAGGTGGCCAGCATGCAGAACAGGATGCCAAAGGTCACGCCGTTGAAGGTGGCGCCGATCAGGTTGTAGTAGGCCACAATGAACAGGCCGAATACGCCCGCATTCATCAAGAAGGTGGCGCTGCCATAGGTGCTGGAGAAGCTGCTCACCTGCTCCGGATTGGTCAGCAGACGCCAGTAGTCCTTCGGCTTGCAGCCCAGCAGGTAAGCCGCCACAATGCACAGCCCGAAGACCACGCAGCAGAACACATTGGCAGTTAGTCGGGAGGCAATCTGCAAGGTCGCGGTGTCCGGCGGGTTGGGCAGGGCAACGCCCATGGTGGTATACAGCACCGCCCGGAGGAAGAAGGCGGTCATGCCGATGGGCAGAGCGGCGCTGTACAGGTCGAAGCCCTTATGTACCTTGGGGGAGTGGCCCAGTCCCGCAGGCAGCAGGAAACCGATGAAGAAGCCCACCACCAGGGCCAGCACCAGCCCCAGAAGGTTAAAGCCCACCGCTTCCTCATGGGGATAGCGCAGCAGCAGCTCCGAAATCAGGGGGGCAATGCCGGTGGAGAACAGCATGGCATTGACCTGAGTGCCGAATTTCTCTTTCTTCACCAGGGCGTAAATCATCACGCCGAAGATGGAAGGCCAGATGTTCAGCACGTTGATGCCCCAGGAGCCAAAGCCCAGGGTCAGAATCACCGCCAGAGTGGAAACACTGTTGGGAGTTCCCTTGAAGACGAGGAACAGTCCCAGGGAAATGGCGCAGACCAGGCCCATATTCAGGAAGGTGGCCGCGTAGCCGCCCAAAGCGAAGTAGTTGGTGGAGATCTTACAGGTCCCACTCAAAATCTGCCAGAGGCCAGTAAACATAGTGCCCCGGTCGGGCATACACACCGCCGCCACCAGGAAGCACAGGCTGAGGAAGCCAAAGAACACCTTCAGAAAATCGCCTTCGGAGAGAGTTTTGAGTTTTTTCATAGGACACCTCTTTCTAATTTTTCCATTCGCCCCAGATTCCCAGGGGTTCCCAAATAAAAAATGGGTAATCCAGTGCGAAGCTGAATTGCCCAGACGGTCGGCGTGCCTCCTCCTATACTCCCCTGCGGTATTCCGCATTATCCGTCAGTCATATAAGAGGGTTATTCCTTTATTATTGTAAGCAACCAACGGGGAAAAGTCAACAGGAAAATCCCCGTTTTCTCCTAAAACAGGAATGCGCCGCCCCCTTCGGAGCGGCGCATAAATCCATTATCCCTCTTCCACCACGATTTCCCTGACCTTCAGGCCGGGATTCCGGCGGTTTGTAAAGTCGATGGCCCAGTAGGAACTGTACACCAGCAGATTCCGTCCACGGTAGTCCTCCAGCAGCTCCGCGTCGCTGCCCAGGTTCAGGTCTCCCAGGTCCCCGGGGTATTCGTCGATGAGCCGGATTTCCTCGTAGGGCAGCATCTCCATCCGCAGGTCCACTCCGTACTCGTTCTTCATCCGGTACTGGAACACGTCCAGCTGAAGCGTACCGACTACGCCCACAATGACCTCCTCCATGCCGGAGTTCGGCACCTTGAAAATCTGAATGGCGCCCTCCTGGGCGATCTGTTCGGTACCCTTCACAAACTGCTTGCGCTTCATGGAGTCCTTGGCGGACACCCGGCAGAAGTGCTCCGGGGCGAAGGTGGGGATGCCGGAATACTGAAATCTCTTCCCCGGCACGGTGATGGTATCCCCAATGGCAAAAATGCCCGGGTCGAACACGCCGATCACGTCTCCGGCGTAGGCTTCTTCCACAATTTCCCGCTCGGCGGCCATGAGCTGCTGAGGCTGGGAAAGGCGCATCTTCTTATTCCCCTGGACGTGGTAATATTCCGCGTCCCGCTGGAACTTTCCGGAGCAGATCCGCATAAAAGCCAGCCGGTCCCGGTGGGCCTTGTTCATGTTGGCCTGGATCTTAAAGACAAAAGCAGAGAAGTCCGGACTGAAAGCGTCGATGACACCGCAGTCCGCTTCCCGGGACAGGGGGGGCGGTGTCAGCTTCAGGAAGTTTTCCAGGAATGGTTCAATGCCGAAGTTGGTCAGGGCGGAGCCAAAGAACACCGGGGAGAGCTGCCCCTGCCGCACCGCCTCCGCGTCCATCTCCCGTCCGGCGGACAGCAGCTCCACATCGTCAATGAGCTGCTGATGCTTACTCTCGGAGCCCAGCAGCTGCGCCACCTGGGGATCGTAGAGGTCGATTTCCTGCTTGTCTGCTTTTCTTTTTCCGGACTCGCCGGAGAAGAAAATGAGCTGGCTCTTTTCCCGGTCGTACACGCCCTGGAAATCCTTGCCGCAGCCAATGGGCCAGTTCATGGCATAGGTCTCAATGCCCAGCTCCCGCTCCACCTCGTCCAGCAGGTCAAAGGGATCTTTCGTCTCCCTGTCCATTTTATTGACAAAGGTGAAGATGGGAATATGCCGCATGGCGCAAACCTTGAACAGCTTCCGGGTCTGAGGCTCCACGCCTTTCGCGCCGTCAATGACCATGACGGCAGAGTCCGCGGCCATCAGGGTACGATAGGTATCCTCGGAGAAGTCCTGGTGCCCCGGGGTATCCAGAATGTTGATGCAGAAGCCGCCGTACTGGAACTGCATGACGGAAGACGTAACGGAAATACCACGCTGCTTCTCGATCTCCATCCAGTCGGAGGTAGCGGCGCGGGAGTTTTTCTTACCCTTGACCACGCCCGCCTGGGCAATGGCACCGCCGTAAAGCAGGAATTTCTCGGTCAGGGTGGTTTTACCGGCGTCGGGATGGGAGATGATGGCAAAGGTGCGCCGCCGGGAAATTTCTTCGATTTGATTCATAGTTTTCTCCTTCTTTCAAGTTTTCGCATTCAGAACCCAAAAGAAGCGTAACTATGTGGGAGCATGAAAAAGCATAGGTTCCTCCAAATCCGTAACAATTCTTACAAACGCATCCAGTTTAGCATATTATTTCCCGGTTTACAAGAGGGAATGTAAGTTTTTTCAGGGCGGGCTAATCTGTCATAAACGCCGCCCAGGTTCTTTTCTCGTCCTTTTCGTGCGCTATCCAGTAAAAAAGCCGGGAAATGTATTCTTGCTTCCGTGCCTCCACAAATTTCACACACCCATCCAAGCCATGGTGATAGACAGTAGCGGTCAGGTCATACATCGGGTACCCCATAACATGCCCCGCCGTATGCACCACCGCGCAGGCCTGGCCGATGGCATGGCACAGGGCAATGTCTTCCTTTTCCGTCAGTTCTTTCGCGAAGGCATGGCAGTCCAGGATTTTCCGCTGAGCAAAACGCATTTTCACATTTCCCGCCGCCCAATCCTTCGCCGCAAGCAGAGCCTGTTCCGGCCTACACTCCTCCGGGTATTTTTCTTTCAGCAACGCAACAGAGCCTTCCGCCAAATCCAGCGCCCACAGGGTCAAAATGGTATGGGGCTGCCCTTCCAGCAGCGTCCTCAGATCCCATAAAAATTCCGAATCCTTTCCAAACAGAATCTGATTCTTTCTCCTATACCTTTCTTTTACTTCCTCCAGCCAATCCATACCATGTCCCCCCTCCTTGTTTATACAGCATACCAGAAAATGATGGAAAACGCTATCCTGCGGCGAAAAAAGGCGCTCCCGAAACGGGAGCGCCCTAACGGAGTTGAACGGGAAATCGCTTAGGCCTTGCCGGCGCAGCC
>DLAP01000009.1 GCA_002493965.1 Clostridiales bacterium UBA7044 | reverse complement strand
TTTGAGCCTTTTTTGACACGCTGTGCGCGCCTTCGGTATGCGAATAAGTCGCTTTGGGCGATTTATTCAGCAGACATTAAAAATAAATCACAATATGAGGTTTTTTGATTGATAATGGACAAGACAGATCTTCGGAGGTACAGTATAATGAAAACAGTAGTTTTGCAGGCATGGCCTTTATCCGTGTGTCTTATAAATCCATGGGAGGTGTAGTACATGACAATGCCCAGTTTACAGAAAATTTGGCCGGAATGGGAAATCGAAAAGCAGATCGGTCAGGGAACCTATGGTGTGGTTTATCAGGCCGTCCGTCAGGAAAACGATCTGACCAGCCGGGCCGCCGTAAAGGTGATCTCCATTCCCCAGGACCCCCGGGAGCTGGACGCTCTGCGCAGCGACGGCCTGGATCTCCAATCCAGCCGCGCTTACCTGAAACGGATCGTGGACGAGTTTGTCAGCGAAATCCGTCTGATGGAGACATTTAAGGGCATTCAGAACATTGTCAGCATTGAGGACTACAAGGTTGTGGAAAAGCAGGACGCCCTGGGCTGGGATATCTACATCCGCATGGAGCTGCTGACCCCCTTTAACGTCTATATCTGTGACCGGACACTCAACGAATCCGATATCATCCGCCTGGGACGGGACATCTGCACGGCCCTGGAAATCTGCGGCCGGCGCAATATCATTCACCGGGACATTAAGCCGGAGAATATTTTCGTCAACAGCTTCGGCTCCTTCAAGCTGGGAGATTTCGGCACCGCCCGGAATATGGAAAGCCTCACCGGCGGGCTGTCCCAGCGGGGGACCTTCAACTACATGGCCCCCGAGGTAGTCACTGGCGCCTCCTACGACGCCACTGTGGATGTGTATTCCCTGGGGCTGGTGCTGTATCGGCTGCTGAACAACAACCGGCTGCCCTTCCTTTCGGAAAAGCAGCTTCTCAGTCCCAGCGAGCGGCGCATTGCCCTGGACCGGCGGATTCAGGGGGAAGCCCTGCCCGCTCCCCGGGAGGCTTCGACCGCCCTGGCCCAGGTGATTTTAAAAGCCTGCGCCTTCCGCCCCCAGGACCGTTATGCCAGCGCTGGGGAAATGCGTCGGGCGCTGGAGGCTGTGGAAGTGGAAGGCCAGAGTGCTTCGGCACCTGCCGTTCAGGAAGCACCCGCAGTCAGGGAGCCTTCGGCAGTCGAGGAATCTTCCGCCAGACAAAACAATCCGAAAAAGGAGGGGAAAGTCAGGCGTCTGATCCTTTGGAGCATAGCAACCGGGACCACTCTGGGGCTTCTGCTGGCAGGGCTATTCTTCCTCCTCAGAAGGAATCCGCCCGTTTCCATGGAAATATGGAGTTCCCCGGTCAAGCGGGAATACCGTTGGGGAGAAACGCTGGACACGTCGGGCCTTCAGGCACTGATTACATACGAGGATGGCACCTGGAAGATTCTGGACAAGGGCCTGCGTTGTTCGCCCAAGGTCCTGAAAACCACCGGAACGCAGGAAATTACTGTAGGGTATCGCGGCCTCACAGAAACCTTCTGCGTAGATGTGATTTCTCACCCCAGTGCTTTACGGATCGCTTCAGAACCGAATAAAACCCTGTATCGGCCCGGTGAGGAACTGGAAACGGATGGCCTTGTTCTGGAGCTGATCTATGATGACGGAACCGTGCGGAACGTGACATCAAAATACACATGCTACCCCAGCAGCTTTTCCGAACTGGGAACGACCCAGGTTACAGTGCTCTATCAGGATTTTCGTGCGGTATTTTCCGTCAGTGTGCAAGAGCTTGTGGGCATTCAAATTGCTTCCCCTCCGGAAAAAACGGAGTATGAGGTAGGGCAGAAGCTGCAAACCAAAGGTCTTGTGGTAGAGGGCGTTTTCGAAGGCGGCGCTACCGCTCCGATTGATGGCTATACCTGTATCCCCTCCGCCTTCGGAAGGACCAGCCTCCAGAGCGTGGATGTGAAATATGAGGACTTTACAGCCTCCTTCCCTGTAAGCGTTTATAAGCCCTCCGGCATTACCATCCTGACACCACCGGATAAAACAAAGTATCAGGCGGGAGAGACACTGAATACGCAGGGCCTGACCTTCGAGATCACCTACACCAACGGCGACAGAACGGTTTTTGACAGCCGGAACGAAACATACTATTGTGAAGTGCTTGACGGCAACCGTTTTACCCAGGATCGACTGGCCAGCTCGGGCGAAAAAACCGTGTATGTGGATTATAAAGGTCTGCGGGACAGCTTTATCGTCACAGTGACAGGCTCCGCCGACGCCGTGGCAGCTGCCGCTCCCCAGGTCCAGCCGACGGAGGCATCCGCGCCGCAGACAGATATCTCCTTTGAAAATCTGGATGTCACCCTGGGCTCTTGGTACAACAGCAACACCCTGGAGGGCTGCAATCAGAAGGGAGAGCCGGTTTTCCGATGCCTGAATCTGAAATTTGACTACCCGGAGAAGCTCCGAAACCGGACCCACGCCTCTATTTCCTGCTCCTGGGATCATGTGGTCAACGGTGGTCCCAACTGGGAACAGGCGGTCACCTGGGAGGATTCCAAGGAAGGCATGACCTACGCGGAATTTTCCACCTACGCCAGTTCTCCGGACGCCTTTGCCTATATGTTAATGCTCCCGGACCGGCCGGACATCGCCGGTCCCCAGAGTGTCACCATCCAAGTCGGGGATGCGGAAGTAACCGTTTCCTTCACCCTAGCTTACCTGGGAGACTATGATACCGGCCTGGGCTGGGCAATCGATGATGTATCGTTCTGATACTAAAACCTAAGGCAACACCGCACAATGGGAACTTCGGCTTTCGCCGGATCTTTTGCTCCATCTGTGCAGTT
>DLAP01000068.1:18551-18761 GCA_002493965.1 Clostridiales bacterium UBA7044 | reverse complement strand
CTTGGGGGTGTAGACAAAGACCTCATCGTCGAACATATCGATTTTCAGGGACTGGACAAACTCCTCGGCGTCAGAATCCTGCTGGCTTTCCAGAAGCCTTCGGACCCATTCGAAGTCCTTTTCACTGCCGTCGCCGGAGCCCTGCTTATATTTCCAATGGGCGGCGATACCGTATTCCGCAGTCTCGTGCATCTGCCAGGTGCGGATCTG
>DLAP01000068.1:13035-18239 GCA_002493965.1 Clostridiales bacterium UBA7044 | reverse complement strand
CTGCACCTCAAAGGGGATGCCCTGAGAGCCGATGACGGTGGTGTGCAGGGACTGGTACATATTGGGCTTGGGGGTGGAAATGTAGTCCTTGAACCTGCCGGGCACCAGATTGAACAGGTCGTGGATATGGCCTAAGACATTGTAGCAGTCTGGGATGGTATCCACGATCACCCGGAAGGCATAGATGTCGTACAGCTCGTCCATGGTCTTATTCTGGGCCTGCATCTTGCGGTAGATGGAATAGACGTGCTTGATCCGGCCATAGGTGGTATTGGAGATACCCATGCGGGTTAAGCGCTCGGTGATCCGGTCCTGAATGGTCTGCATGAAGATCTCGTCCTGCTGATGGTGGGCATCCAGGTAGGAGGTGATCTCATTGTAGGCGTCCGGGGCCAAGTACTTAAGGGACAGGTCCTCCAGCTCCCACTTGATCCGCTGCATACCCAGACGGTGGGCCAGGGGGGCGTAGATGTCCATGGTCTCCTGGCATTTGATGATCTGCTTTTCCGGAGTCTGATACTGCATGGTCCGCATATTGTGGAGCCGGTCGGCGATTTTAATGAGAACCACCCGGATGTCCTTGCTCATGGCCATGAACATCTTACGCAGGTTTTCCATCTGGGCCTGCTCGGAGGTGGAAAAGTTGGCCCGGGTCAGCTTGGTGACGCCTTCCACCAATTCTGCTACGGTCTCGCCGAAAATCCGGGAAATCTCCTCGTGGGAGGCGTCGGTGTCCTCAATGCAGTCGTGGAGGAGGGCACCTAAAATGGCGTCGCTGTCCAGGCCCATCTCCGCCACGATTTGGGCCACGGCCAGGGGGTGGATGATATAGGGAGAGCCGTCCTTCCGCTTCTGGAACTGGTGCTTGCCATTGGCATATTCCACGGCTTTCTCAATGAGCTCCATATCCGCGCCGGGAAGATATTTCCCTATGGCGTCTCTCATGGAGGCATAATGGGCTTCAAAGGTTTCCATTTCTCTCAACTCTCTTTCGATGCGGCCCGGAGAAGCCGCTGCATGGTCTGGCTCTGGGTCAGGTCCGCTTTTCCGCTGCCCTGGGTCAGGCGGATGGTTATGTATTTATGCTGACGCTCCAGGGCCAGCAGGCCCACATCCTGGAAGATGTCCAGGCAGGTCAGAAGCTGCCCAAGGGTCAGGGGCTTCCCGGTCCGACGGACGATTTTGCGGCACAGACACAGGGGAGATTCCTGGATGATCCCGGAGGGGTCAGCAGCCAGATACCGCCAGATGAGCCCCAGGGTATTCCGGTCAGGCAGAAGAAGGAACGCCGTGTCCCGGGTCAGGTCGCCGCTGAGCAGCTGCCGGTAGGCGGAAGAATCCGGGGAACAGTCCGCCGCACAGCTTGGCCGGATGTCCAGCACGTTCATCTGCACACTGCGCTCCCCCCGAAACTCATTGACCTGGGGGGTAAAGGCCACATCCACCACGTCGCCCACCGCAATGGACACGGATTGGGGATTGGCGGAAAAATAGATGGCGCCCAAGGTGCAGTGGCCGCTGCGAAGCCGCAGGCGCATATGCCGGCCGCCGCCCACCATGGTGATGCGGTCAATGGTCAGATTCTTGATCATCAGCGTAGGCTTGGGACAGCCGCTGCCGCAGGGCTCCAGCACAGACAGAGACTCTATGCCGGAAATGGTGAGAAGCTCCGCGGTCACGGCGCAGTCCACGTCCAGAGTGGTCCGGGGGGTATCGCCCTGGTAGTACAGACCGGCAAGGGCGCAGATCCGGCGGCGGAACTCCGGGATATTCTCCCGGGAGATGGTAAAGCCCGCCGCCAGCTCGTGGCCGCCATAGCTTTCCAGCAATGGGGAAAGAGTCGTCAGAGAGGAAAACAGATTAAAGCCGCCGTGGCTCCGGGAGCTGGCCTTCCCGTGGTCTCCGTCCAGGCAGATCAGAAAGGCGGGGCAGGCGTATTCCTCGGCGATGCGGCTGGCGACAATGCCCACCACGCCCTGATGCCAGCTTTCGTCCGCCAGGACGATGGCTTCCGGGGGCTGCCCACCGGGGAGCATGGCCACCGCCTGAGCGTAAATCTCCGATTCCACTGCCTGACGCTGACGGTTCAGGTCGCACAGCTTCCGGGCAACGGAAGCGGCCTTCACCGGGTCGTCGGTTAAAAACAGGTCTATGGCCAGGTCGATCTGCCCCATGCGCCCGGCGGCGTTGATCCGGGGGGCCAGCATAAAGCCGATGGTGGTGGCGTTGACGGTTTCCGGGTCGCAGCCGCATTCCGCCATCAGGGCGGCAAGCCCTGGGCGCTTGGTGCAAGCCAGGGAGCGTAGCCCCCGGGAGACGAAGACCCGGTTTTCCCCCTGAAGGGGCATCACGTCCGCCACGGTGCCAAGGCAGACCATGTCGGTGTATTCTTCCAAAACCTGTTCCTGATCTCCCAGAAGGGCAGAGGCCAGCTTGAAGGCCACCCCAACGCCGGAGAGATTCTTATGGGGGTATCCTCCGTCGGGCCGGTGGGGATCCACCACGGCGATGGCCCCGGGAAGCTGCTCCTTGCACTCGTGATGGTCGGTGACAATAAGGTCGATTCCCAGTTCCCGGCAGAGCGCCGCTTCGGCAATGGCCGTAATGCCGCAGTCTACGGTGACAATGAGCCGGACCCCCTCGCTGTGAAGCTGATGAATGGCAATGGGGTTTAAGCCATAGCCCTCCTCCAGCCGTCCGGGGATATAGCTGACCACATCCCCGCCCTGACGGCGGAGAAAATCCGTCAGCAGGCAGGTGGCGGTGATGCCGTCCACATCGTAATCGCCAAAGACGGCAATTTTCTCTCCCCGGGACAGGGCCGCCTTGACCCGCCTGGCGGCAAGACCCATATCCGTCATGAGAAAGGGATCCAGGAGGGGAGCGTTGCAGGACAGGTAGTCGCTGGCCTGCTTCGGACCGGAAATACCCCGGGAAGCAAGAACCATGGCGGTAAGAGGGGCGTAACCGCCGCTGACCAAAGCATTCACTGCTCCCACATCTGGCTCATTTACATTCCAAATTCCATATTTCACGTTGGTACACATCCATATAACTGCATATTTTTGTTATTATAGCAAATTTGAATGGAATGTACAATAGGGAGTTGGCTTTTTTGTTGGAATTGCGAAGAGACAGAAGGAAAATTCCCCCATAGTTCCGGCTTTTTTCCATAGAATGGCCTTGGGAAACTCTGAATAAATCGTCTGCGGCTGAGTGGCGAATCTTTTCTTCCAGCTGTGCAGTTTGGAAAATACATACAGTATTCCTCCAATTTTCAAACTTTCATCTGAAAGAAAATCTCTCGCCATCCGCTCTTGCCGATTTAATCAGAGCTTCTCTAACGCTCCCGGAGAGAGCGGCCAGGGCCCAGCCCCGGGATGACCTGAAGGGCCGCCACTGCCAGCATGGGGGCGAGGATCATGCCGCCGATGCCCCAAAGCTTGTAGCCTCCGTAAAGGGCGATCAGCGTGACCAGCGGGTCAAGACCCAGGTGTCGGCCCAGAAGCCTTGGCTCCAGAATGGAGCGGGTCAGAGAGGCTGCCGCGTAGGTGCCCAGAAGGCCCACGGCCCGGGCAGCCTCCTGCTGCAAAAAGCAGATAATAGACCAGGGAATGAGTATGGTGCCGGTGCCCAGCACCGGCAGGGCGTCCACCAGAGCGACCCCCGCCGCCCAGAGAGGCGCGTAGGGGATCCGGAGGATGGTGAAGCCCAGCATGAGAATCATCATGGTCATGGTCATGAGCTTTAACTGGGCGGTCAGCCAGCCGAAAAGAGCGCCTTTGATCCGGCCCATGGCTTCAAAAATGGGGCGCAGCTTTTCCCTGGGAAGACGACGGAGGATCCAACGCCGGATCCTGGGCAGCTTTGCGGAGATCATGAAGCCGGAAATGATGGCGGTGCCCAGGCTCAGGGCGCTGTCGGGAATGTGGCTGAGCAGATTTCCGGCCAGTCCCAGCAGAAACTGGAGGGCGCGGCTTACCAGGGCGGCGCCGTCGGAGAAGAGGCCTGAGATGTTTTCCTGAAGGAGGGAACGGATGCCCTGAGGAGCCCGGGCGGCGAGGCTTAACAGCCAGCCCTGGAGCAGGGAAACGCCGGACTGGGCGGTTTCCGCCAGATCGGGGAGGACCCCGGCCAGATTCTTCAGTTCCCGGAGGGCAAAGGCGCACAGCAGCAAAAAGACCATGGCAAGGATACAGAAGGCCATTCCCACCCCGATTCCGGCGCTGATCCCCCGGGGAACATGAAGCTTTTGATTCAAAAAGCGCACCATAGGCTCGGCAGCCAGGGCCAGCATGGAGCCCAGCAGAAAAGGGGAAAGCAGGGGCAGCAGGAAGCGGGAGAAAAACCAGACCGCCAGGAAAGATGCCAGCACGGTCAACATGGTCTTGACGCCGGAACTCATAAAAAACCTTCTTTCGGAAGTGGGATAGGGGTTGCTTTTTCCAAAATGTATGCTACAATGTTTTATGGAAAAACAAATGTCGATGAGGCATATACATAATAATTAACAGTCTCAGGAGGTCACGCATGACGACAAAACCGAAATACTACATTGTGGAAGCGTCGGCGCTGCCGGAGGTTTTCCTGAAGGTGGCGGAAGCGAAACGGCTCCTTTCCACGGGAGAGGCGGCCACCGTAAACGAGGCGACCCGGATGACGGACATCAGCCGCAGCGCCTTCTATAAATACCGGGACGCGGTGCTTCCCTTTCAGAATATGATGAGCGGCCGGATTATCACCTTCCAGCTTCTGGTTCATGATGAGCCGGGGATTCTTTCCTCCCTGCTGGATGTGTTCGCGGAAACAAAGGCGAATATCATCACCATCAATTCCATCGTTCCCACCAACGGCACCGCCGTCGTCACCATCTCGGCGGAAACCATTGACCTGAATGTGAGCCTGGAAGAGCTGATGCAGAGACTTGCCGAATTTAAGGGCGTTGTCAAAGCAGAGGTCCTGGCGGGCTGAACGTTATCCTGCCGCTTTTGATAAGCGGCAGTCAGCGTGTCAAAAAAGCCAAAAAAATCAAGCTGTCATTGCGAACCAGCCTGCAGGCTGGTGTGGCAATCCCCCCAGAATTACGGGAATACCTGGCATTTTTGCCTGAAATAGTTTAAAAACCTGGAGGATTCTCACGCCAGTGGTGCTCTGCGCAGGGAATCTGAATTTGGATAACTGCCAGTGGCAGTTATTCCATAATT
>DLAP01000068.1:12313-12699 GCA_002493965.1 Clostridiales bacterium UBA7044 | reverse complement strand
CTGCCGCTTTTGATAAGCGGCAGTTTTTTTGTGGAGGAAATATTTCGGCACCATTCGCCCCTGTGTGCCATAGGATGTGACAGGGAGGAATGTGTATGCTGATTGTACAAAAATATGGAGGGACTTCTCTGTCTGACTTTGACCGGATGCGCACCGCCGCGCGGCGGGCGGCCACTCTGGCCCGGCAGGGAAGCCATGTGGTCATGGTGGTCTCCGCTCAGGGAGACACCACCGACGCCATGATCCGAAAGGCAAGGCAGTGCAATCCCCGGGGCGCGAACCGGGAGATGGACGCCTATCTTGCCGCCGGAGAGCAGATGAGCGCTGGGCTGATGGCTATGACCATTGGGGCCATGGGCTACCCGGCGGTGAGCCTGACCGGCTGG
>DLAP01000068.1:11887-12010 GCA_002493965.1 Clostridiales bacterium UBA7044 | reverse complement strand
CCTGACCGGCTGGCAGGCGGGCATCCAAACCGATGGCGTCCACGGAAACGCCCGCATTGAAAGCGTTGTCCCCACCCGAATCCGGCAGGAACTGGACAGCGGGAAAATCGTGGTAGTGGCGGG
>DLAP01000068.1:0-11581 GCA_002493965.1 Clostridiales bacterium UBA7044 | reverse complement strand
CGGGAAAATCGTGGTAGTGGCGGGCTTCCAGGGGGTGGATCCGGAGGGGGACGTGACCACCCTGGGCCGGGGCGGCTCGGACACTACGGCGGTGGCTCTGGCTGCCTGGCTGAAGGCGGCGAAGTGTCAGATCTTTACCGACGTGGACGGGGTCTACGACCGGGATCCCCGGGTCTATCCGGACGCCATCCGGTTTGGCCGGATCGGCTATGGGGATATGCTGGCCCTGATTGAAAACGGGGCTCAGGTGCTCCATGACCGGAGCGTGGAGCTTGCCCGGGAGCATGGGATTCAAATCGAGGTCCTGTCCGCCTTCACCGGGGAACCGGGGACCATGGTAGGAGAGTAACCCGGGGAAACTCTGAATAAATTGTCGGCGGCAGCTGACGGATCTTTTGCCCCAATCGTACAGGTCGTCGGAGTACCAAACATAATGCTTCGTTTCCCGCAAGCGGAAAACTCCGACTATGTTCGGACTCCTCCTCTCCCCATAAAGGGCTACGCCCTTTATGGGGTCCCCGGGAAAGAGAAATACATCCAGTATTCCCATATTTTCCACACTTTCGCTTGTGGCAAAATCTCTCGGCATCTGCTCTTGCCGATTTCATCAGAGCTTCCCTGGAATAATCCTACCCAGGCCTCGCATAAGATATTCCGTCCGGGGAAGAAAATAAAGCGTTTGGGAACCGGAAAAAGGGTTCAGAAATCAGAAAAAGACTTGACATATGGAAAAAAGTGTGATAGGATTACCCGGTAATAAAGAAGGCTGAACATCCGCCTCACCGTAAGCGCAAGCAAAACGGTCAATATTTCCTTTCTTCCCCCCGGGGAAGCGTATGGGAGTATGCGGATGCCAGGCATCCGCTTTTTTGTTGTTTATTTGGAGGTGCTTACCATCGCAAAATTAGATCATCAGCTCAATGAGGACATTCGGGACAAGGAAATCCGGCTGATCGGCGTTGACGGCGTCCAGCTCGGCATCGTGTCTGCGGCTGAGGCCAACGCTATGGCAGAGGAACAGGGCCTGGATCTGGTGAAGATCTCGCCCAATGCCGTTCCCCCTGTCTGCAAGATCATGGACTATTCCAAATTCTGCTTCGACCAGAAGAAGCGGGAGAAGGAAGCCCGGAAAAACCAGCGGGTGGTGGAAATTAAGGAGATTCGTATGAGTCCCGGTATTGACACCAATGACTTTGACACTAAGGTGCGTGCCGCCCAGAAGTTCCTGAGCGACGGCAACCGGGTGAAGGTCAGCGTCCGTTTCCGGGGCCGTGAGATGGCGCACACCAACTTAGGTGAAAAGCTGCTTCTCGATTTTGCCGCCAATTGCGCTGAGATCGCGTCCATGGAGAAGAATCCCAAGCTGGAGGGCCGCTTCATGGGAATGTTCCTGACCCCCAAGAATAACAAGTAAAGATTTAGTACAAACGATTACGGAAGGAGAACCACCTATGCCCAAGCTGAAGACCCATAGCGGTGCAAAGAAGAGATTCAACCTGACCAAGACCGGTAAGGTGAAGAGAGCCAGCGCTTACAAGAGCCACATCCTGACCAAGAAGACCACCAAGCGTACCCGCCATCTGCGTGCTACCGCTTACGCCGACGTGACCAACGTTGACGCAATCAAAAAGATGATCCCTTACAAGTAAGGCAGAAGGAGGATACTGAAACATGGCTAGAGTTAAAGGCGCAATGATGACGCGCAAGAGAAGAAATGCTACCCTGAAGCTGGCAAAGGGCTATTGGGGTTCCAAGTCCAAGCACTTCAAGATGGCCAAGCAGCAGGTCATGAAGTCCGGCAATTACGCTTTCAAGGGCCGCAAGCAGAAGAAGCGTGACTACCGCCGCCTGTGGATCGCCCGGATCAGCGCTTCTGTCGCTCCCTACGGCATGAACTACTCCACCTTCATGAACGGCATCAAGAAGGCCGGTATCGAGATGAACCGGAAGAGCCTGTCTGAGATGGCGATTCAGGACAGCGCCGCGTTCGCCGCTGTTGTGGAGAAGGCCAAGGCTGCTCTGAACTAAGACAAACGCATAAAGGCCCTGCTGGTTGTCGGCAGGGCCTTTTTATTGAAGATCAGAAAGTGTTGTGGTTTGCACGGACAATAGGAAAGTGTAATTTTATGAAAATGACCCCCAGGTATCCCCTTACCCAGGCGGAAAAGCGAGAGATATGTGCGTGGAAATATGCGGGGGCATACGTTGCCTATAACCTTCCTCCCTATGAAAAAATGCTGGAAGAGCGGACAGGATTCTGCAATCCTCAGCGGGAGGGGAATTACATGGCCTGGTATTGGGGAGAGCAGCTTGTTGGCTTTACCAATCTTCTGGAAGAAGACCAAGCGGTATTCGTTGGCATCGGCGTGAAACCGGAATGCTGCGGCCAGGGCTATGGACAAAAGATCCTGGAGGAGGCCTATGCTCTGTCAAAGCAACGCTGTCCCGGCAAGCCGCTGTATCTTGAGGTCCGCACCTGGAACGAACGGGCAGTGCGGTGCTATCAGAGGGCCGGATTTCGAATTGTTGGAGTGCCGTTTACCCAGGTAACTGGCATGGGCCCGGGAACCTTTTACAGAATGATCAGGGCATAGATGGAAGGAGCGCGAAGATGGAACTGAGGTGCATTGCTGCCCGGGAGGGGAGACTGTCCTCCTTCCTGCGGGGAGAGATGAAAATGTCTTCCTCGCTGATGAACAGGCTGAAATGGGGAGAAGGCATCCAGGTGAACGGCGTGCCCCAGCATACGAATTATCCGGTGAAGCCCGGAGACGTGATCACCGTATCTTCGGATGAAGAAGCCCCGGAATATCCGGCGGAGGATGGCCCTCTCACTGTTCTGTACGAGGATGACCACATTCTGGCGGTAGACAAGCCTGCGGGAATGCTGATCCATCCCTCCCGGGTAAAAAATGAAGGGACCCTGGCAAACTTTGTGGCGGGATATTACCGCAGAACCGGGCAAAACTCCGCCTTTCATCCCGTGACCCGGCTGGACCGGGACACCTTCGGCATCGTCCTGCTGGCAAAGAACGCCCATGTCCATACCTTATTGCAGAATGGGGATATCCGCAAAACCTATCACGCCTGGGTCTATGGCAGGCCGGAAGGGGACAGGGGAACCATTGACGCGCCCATTGCCAGACGCCCTCTGCCCAGCCTCCTTCGCTATGTCAGTCCGGAGGGGAAGCCTGCCCGGACGGAATACCGGGTTTTGAAGCGCATGGAGAAGTTATGTAAACTGGAACTGCGGCCGGTGACAGGCAGGACCCATCAGCTTCGGGTCCACTGTGCTTACATGGGATTTCCCATTCTGGGGGATCCCCAGTACGGAAGCCCGGAATCTCAGGTCTTATCGACAGAACTGGGACTAAGCTATCAAATACTGTGCGCCAAACGACTGGAACTTGTCCATCCCATGACCGGGGAAAACCTGATACTGGAATCCAGGATGGACGCGCAAATATAAAAAGACGCCGCCTCTTCTGCCGGAAATACCGGGAAGAGGCGGCGCTTTTTCTTTAAGGAAGCTATGATTAAATCGGCAAGAGCTGAGGCGGAGAGATTTTGGCGCAAGCGAAAGTTTGGAAAATTGAGGTATACTTTGTGTATTTCCAATTTTTCAAACTGTACGATTGGGGCAAAAGATCCCGCCCTCAGCCGCAGACGATTTATTCAGAGTTTCCTTAATTTCGGGAGCATTTCTCCGCGTCGATGGCAAGCACCAGCATCAGAGCGGGGAGGGCGTCCGCTGGATTTGCTACGTCGATCACATAGGTGTCCGTCCAGTGGAACAGCTCCTTGGAAACTACCGCCACGGTCTGACCTGCGGCGCTGCGGACGGTGTAGTCCCATTCCAGGAAGCTTCCCTCCACCTGCCAGCCCAGAAAGCCGATATCATACCTGGGGGTGAAGAGGGAGAATTCCTTCCGGATGGCACCAAGATACCGGTCGCCCGCGTAGACCTCAAACTGGGGAAGCAGGGTCAGCACTCGTTCTCTCACGGTGCCAACCTCCGCCCCACGGGCGTCAAAGATTTTCAGGCAATGCCCCCAGGACAGCTGTCCCTTTACGGTGTAGGCAGTGGCGCCATTTTCATAGTAGATGTCATAGCTGTCGAACCAGGAGAACATACGCTGCTTAAACAGTAGCTTCATGGGAATGCCTGCCTTTCAAAATGTTTGCCGGTATACCGTTACTTCCCGAAGGCGTCCAGAGCCAGTTTGAAAGCGCCGTAAGCGCCGGCGTCGTTGCCCAGAGAGGCCAGAGCGAATTTCGCCCCTGCGGCGGCGTGGAAGACGTACTTCTTAAAGTAAGGCTCGATGCCCTCAATGAGCATATTGCCCGCCTTGCTGACACCGCCGCCGATGACCACCACCTCGGGGTTTACCACGGAGCAGACATTCCCAAGGAACTCGCCCATGTAGGCGTAAACCTGATCCAGAATGGCCGCAGCGGAAGCGTCTCCCGCCTTGGCGGCGTCAAAAACATCTTTGCAGGTGAAGCTTTCCAGGACACGCAGAGCGCTGGGAGCGTCCGTGGATGCTAAGTAGTCCTTTGCCACCTGTACGATGCCGGTGGCAGAGCAATACTGCTCCACACAGCCCCGTTTGCCGCAGCCACAGGTACGGGTCTCGTTCCGGTTGAGAACCAGATGGCCGATTTCCGCGCCGGAGCCATGGGCGCCGTGGAGCAGATTTCCCTCTACCACGATACCGCCGCCCACGCCGGTGCCCAGGGTGACGAAGACCATGTTGTCACAGCCACGGCCGCCGCCCTTCCAAAATTCGCCCAGAGCGGCCACGTTGGCGTCGTTGCCCGCCTTTACCGGGAAGCCGGTGAGGGACGAAAGCTCCTCGGCAATGTTAAACACACCCCAGCCCAGGTTGACGCAGCGGTTGACCACACCCTTTGCATTGACAGGGCCGGGAACGCCGATACCAAGGCCCAGAATGGAAGCGGGGTCAATGGAATTGTCCGCAATAAATTGATGCACGGAAGCGGCAATGTCGGGGAGAATCCGGGAGCCGCCGTCTGCTGTTACCGTGGGGATCTCCCATTTATGAAGCATTTTGCCGGTTTCATCAAAGTAAGCGATTTTGACGGTGGTGCCGCCCAAATCAATGCCAAAGCCATATTTCATGGTTTCTACCTCCTAAAGTACATTATCTCTATTATACATATCCTGACGAAAAAAGCCAGAGGGGAATGAAAATTTTTTGGGAAGAAGATCCCAGGCTCCGGAGGAAGGTACAGAAAACAACGGGCAGTTTATAAAAAAATCTTTAAAAGTTTGTGGGTGGGACTTGCGTTTTTTGAAAATCTGCGGTAACATAGAGACCGTATCATGGCATAAAAATGAAAGGACGTGTTTCACTACATGATCAAAGTTGATATCTCCAACGTATGGGGTCAGCTTTCTCTGCCCAATCTGCTGGCGATGGAAAATGAGGTTGCCGCCGCCCACGCTACCCTGATGGATGGCACCGGTGAGGGCAACGATTTCCTGGGCTGGCTGAATCTTCCCACCCGGGAGCCCACCGAGGAAATTACTCGGATCCTGAAATCCGCGGAAAAGATCCGCAGTGACAGCGACGTGTGCGTCGTGGTGGGCATCGGCGGTTCTTATCTTGGCCCCCGGGCTGCCATTGAGCTGCTGCAGGGTCCCAACCACAATATTGGTAAGGGCAAGGGCAATCCCCAGATTTTCTTTGCCGGCAATGGCCTGAGCACCCGCCACTGGAATGAACTGATGCGGCTGCTGGAAAATAAGGACTTCTCCGTCATTGTGATCTCTAAGTCCGGCACCACCACCGAGCCTGCCATTGCCTTCCGGGGCCTAAGGTGGCTCCTGGAGCGGAAGTACGGCACCGACGAAGCTAACCGTCGGATCTATGCCGTTACCGACCCCGGTAAGGGCGCTCTGCGGCAGATGGCCACGGAAGAGGGCTGGGAGTCCTTCGTGATCCCCCCAAGTGCCGGCGGCCGGTTCTCCGTGCTGACCCCCGTGGGCCTGCTGCCCATGGCTGTGGCGGGCGTGGATATCATGGCCATGCTGAACGGCGCCATGGACGCCAAGGAAGAATACGATCTGCGCTCTTTCGAAAACCCCGTGTGGCAGTATGCCGCTGTGCGGAACCTTATGTACCGCAATGGCAAGGCTATGGAAATTTTCGAGTCCTATGAGCCGGGCTTTAAGATGTTTGGCGGCTGGTGGCAGCAGCTGTTCGGTGAGTCCGAGGGCAAGGACGGCAAGGGCATTTTCCCGGTCACTGCCGAGTTTACCGCCGATCTTCACTCCCTGGGCCAGATGATCCAGTCCGGCGAGCGGAATATCTTCGAGACTATGGTCCGCTTTGACGCCCCCAAGCAGATCTACACCATCGGCGGGGACTACAAGAATCTGGACGGCCTGAACTACCTGGAAGGGAAGACTCTGGACTTTGTAGATGAGAAGGCATACCTGGGCACCGTGGCGGCCCATGTGGACGGCGGCGTGCCTGTCATCACCATGGAGTGCGGCGAACTGAACGACCGGAAGGTGGGCGAGATGTTCTTCTTCCTGGAGCTGTGCTGCGGTGTGTCCGCCTACATTCTGGGCGTCAACCCCTTTAACCAGCCCGGTGTGGAGCTGTATAAGCGCAATATGTTCCACCTGCTGGGCAAGCCTGGTTACGAAAAGTAAGAAAAAATGGAGAGCCTGAGCGCTCTCCATTTTTGGCAGAAAAATTCTCTCTGCGGAACTTAAAATAGTAGTTGCAAATTTTCCCGATTGCTGGTAGAATGAAGGCAAGCCAAAAAATGTGGCAACCAAAGGAGGACATTCCGATGATTCATGTGATTATGGGCCTGAAGGGCACTGGTAAGACGAAGAAGCTGATCGACGCGATCCACGCGGCTGTGGCGGAAGCCCACGGCGATGTGGTCTGCATCGAGTATGGCAGAAAGCTGACCTATGATGTCACCTATAAGGTGCGGCTGGTTGACTCTCAGGAGTATGGCATCTGCTCTTCCGAGATGCTCAAGGGCTTCATCAGCGGCCTGCACGCCGGTAACTTTGACATTACGGACGTGTTTATTGACAACCTGTACAAGACCATTGGCAGTGATAAAGCCGCCGCAGAGGAGTTCGTTGCCTGGTGTGCCAAGTTTGCCGCTGATAACAGCATGGAAATCACCATCACCATTTCCGAGGATCCTGCAAACGCTTCCGAAAGCATGAAGCAGTATATGTAAGACTTCTACATGAAAACCACCCCAGGAGGTTCTTCCTGGGGTGGTTTTTATTTTGGAAAGCGGACAGTAATGGTAGTGCCTTCTCCCAGAACGCTGTCCACGGTGATGGCACCGCCGTGGAGGCGGGCGGCGTGCTTGACAATGGATAGTCCCAGCCCGGTGCCGCCGATTTCCCTGGAGTGGCTTTTGTCTACCCGGTAGAAACGCTCGAAAATCCGGGACTGATCTGCCGCCGGGATTCCGATGCCCGTATCGGCCACGCACAGCGCAAGGGCATCTTCTTCCTCCTTGACGGAAACCGTGACGCTGCCGCCCTCCCGGTTATATTTGATGGCGTTGTCACAGAGATTATATACGATGCTGCCAAGAAGCTGGGAAATGCCATACAGAATGGTCTTTTCTCCCTCCAGCTTGATTGCAACGCCTGCCCTTTGTGCCTCCGGACTCAGGGCGGATATGGTTTTTTCCGCAAGGGCGAAGAGATCCACGTCCTCCCACTGCAGATCCCCGGCGCCCTCATCCAGATGGGACAGGCTGATAATATCCTCCACCAGACGGATCATGCGCTGGGATTCCGTGTAGATCCGCTTGGAGAAGGCCGGGATATCCTCCGGCGTTACCATGCCGTTTGCCAGCAGCTCCCCGCAGCCGGAGATGGTGTGCAGGGGCGTTTTCAGTTCATGGGAGACATTTGCGGTAAACTCCCGCCGCAGCTTTTCCAGACTTTCCTTTTCTGTCACATCCAGCGCAAGTAAAACGATACCGTGAATGAGGCCGCCTTCCATGACAGGACTGGCAGTCAGACGGTAGGTCCGGCTTTCCAGAGAAAGAACTTCTTCCGTGTAAATGCCGCTTCCCGCTCCGGTCAGGAGATTCGAAAGGACAGGACTGGGATAGATGGACAGAATATGCTTCCCCAAAGCGTCTTCCCCGGTATGGAAGAGCCTGTCCGCCGCCGGATTGCTGCTCAGAAGAAACCCCTTGCAGTCCAGCAGCACAATGCCCTCGGTCATTCCCTTTGTCAGGGCTTCAAATTCAGTTTGCTTCCGTTTCAGCTGGTTTTCCTGATTGCGGATCTGCCTCTGCTGGAGATCCAGACGATGAAGCAGGGGAGTAAGTTCTTCGTAGACGTGGTTATGCAGCGGCGCGTCCAGATCCAGATGGTTGATGGGATCGGCAATTTTTTTGGATAAGTGGGATGCCAGAAGGGTGGACAGAAGCAGCGCTGCCGCGAACACCACGCAGATGGGTTGGAGCATTCCCAAAGTCAGGACAAAGAGGGAGTTTTGGGTGACGGAAAGCCGCAGGACGGTGCCGTCCGACAGACGTTTGGCGCTGTACAGGTATCGCCGGGTCAGGGTGGGGGAGTAGCGGCTGCTTTCCCCGTAGCCTTCCGAAAGGGCCTGCTTCACTTCCTCCCGGGCAAAGTGGTTTTCCATTTCCTGAGGGTCGGAGACGCTGTCATACAGCACGCCGCCGTCTGTGCCGATCCAGGTGATCCGGTAGCCTGCCAGGTCCAAGCCTTCAAAATACCCCGCGCCCTCATGGGAAACTCCCTGGGATGCCAGCATTAACTGGGTTTTGAGATGGGCCTGCTGAACACCGGAAAAATAATCGTAGAGCACTGTAAGAAATAACAGCGCCGAGGCGAGGAACATACAGACCGCCACACCAAGAATCGTGCGAAAGATTCGTTTCGTCATGGGGTTTCCTCCATCCGGTAGCCCAGGCCCCGCACCGTTTGGATGTACCCGCCCCATTTTCCCAGCTTGGTTCGGAGCGTAGCGATATGCACATCCACGGTTCGGCTCTCCCCGGCAAAGTCCACACCCCAGATCCGGTCAAAGAGCACATCCCGGGTAAATACCTGGCCGGGATTTTCCAAAAACAGCTGGAGCAGCGCGTATTCCTTCAAGGTCAGTTCCACCCGGCTGCCGCCTGCGAAAACGGTATGATTGGGCGTGTTCATTTCCACTTCTCCCAGGCGGAGAATCCGGGCGGAATCCCTCGTCCCGGATCTGCGAAGCACGGCCTTCACCCGGGATACCATTTCCATCATGCCAAAGGGCTTGGCCAGATAGTCGTCCGCCCCCAGATCCAGCCCGATGACCTTATCGTATTCTGTGCCTTTGGCGCTGGCCAGAATGACCGGAAGCCCCTCCGTGACGGAATTTCGGCGCAGTTTTTTCAAAATGGTAATGCCGTCTTCTCCAGGAAGCATGATATCCAACAGAATCAGTTCCGGAAGGCGCTGCTTCAGAGCGGAAAACAGCCCTTCGCCGTCCTCAAACCCCATGGCCTCCAGCCCGGAGGCGTTCAGGGTATAGAGGATCAGATCCCGGATTCCCGAATCGTCTTCTACACAGTAAATCATAATGTCACCTGTTTCCTATGTTTTGATTTCTCCTGTCAGAGCGTATTTGAGCCGATATTCCTCAAACCGGACACGAAAGTCGGGACTGCCGCTGCGCGTTTCCCGCAGGGATTCGTGAAGATTTAGATTTGGCGCCCCAATCTCCAGCATACATCCGGCGATATTGGAGCAGTGATCGGACACCCGTGAAAGATCGGTGAGAATATCCGACCAGATAAAGCCCACGGACACAGAGCATTTTCCCTCCTGCATCCGCAGAATGTGACAGGTCCGCATTTTCTCCTTCAGAATGTCGATGACCTGCTCCAGAGGCTCCACGCTCTGGGCGGCGGAGGCGTCGCCCTCCAAAAAAGCGGAGGCAGTGAGGGATAGAATCTCGCCGATGGCCCCGGACAGTACCGCGTATTCCCCCCGGGCCTCCCGGGTAAGGGTCAGGTCCTTTTCTCGCAGTTCCCCGAAGGATTCCGCCAGATGGACGCTGTGGTCGGCGATGCGTTCCAGATCGCCGATGATCTTCAGCAGCTTGGCCGCTTCGGCGCTGTCCTCCTGGCTGATCTGCCTGGCACTCAGGCGCAGCAGGTAGGTGCTGAGAATATCCTCATAGTGGTCGGTCAGCGCCTCCTGCTTGTGAATGCGCTCGGCCAGGGCCGGGTCCCAGTTTTCCGCCAGGGTTAGGCTTTCCCGCAGAGCGTCCATTGCGGTGTTTGCCAGGGCCCCGGCTACATCCTGGCACCGCTGGAGGGCGATGGAGGGGGTACTGAGCAGCCGCTCGTCCAGCTCCGATTCCCCTCCCTTTTGGGATTTTTCGGGGATCAGCTTCATGGTCATGGCTTCCAGCAGACCGGTGAGCGGCAGCATCAGCACCGTACACAGGACATTAAACACGGTGTGAATCACCGCGATGCCCAGCAGGGTTGCGGCCTCGCCAAAGAATATCGGGGCGAAAAGCGCCCTCACGAGGCAGAATACCGCCAGCCATACGGCGCTTCCGATGACATTGAAGCTTAGATGCACCAGCGCTGCCCGTTTGGCGTTCTGGTTGGTGCCCACGGAAGAAAGCAGGGCCGTGACACAGGTGCCGATATTCTGTCCCATAATAATGGGAATGGCCGCGCTGTAGGACACCTGACCGGTAGCGGCCAGAGCCTGCAAAAGCCCTACGGAGGCGGAACTGGATTGGAGCACCGCCGTGACGGCAGCACCTGCCAGCACGCCCAGCAGGGGATTACGGAACAGGAGGAACAGATTCTGAAACCAGGGCAGATCTCCCAGACCCCGGACAGACCCCGACATGGTTTCCATGCCGAACATCAGCGTGGCGAAGCCCAGGAGGATCATACCGGTGTCCTTTTTCTTTGTGTCCTTACAGAACAGATACAGGACAATCCCCACCAGGGACAGCACCGGAACAAAGGAGGAGGGCTTTAGCAGCCCTACGAACAAATTGCCGCTGTCAATGCCGGAAAGACTTAGGATCCACGCCGTTACCGTGGTTCCCACATTGGCACCCATAATGACATGGATGGCCTGCCGCAGGGTCATCAGCCCGGAATTGACAAAGCCCACCACCATCACCGTGGTTGCGGAGGAGCTTTGAATGACAGCCGTGACCACAAGTCCCGTGAAAAGCCCTGCGGCTTTTCCGGTGGTCAGCTTGCCGAGAATGGTACGCAGTTTCCTGCCTGCCCGGCGCTCTAGGGACTGCCCCATGATGCTCATGCCGAACAGGAACAGGCTCAGACCGCCGATCAACGTGAGAACCTGAAAAATATCCATACTGGATTTCCCTCCAATTTTTCTTTTATGATTCCCATTTTAAGAGCCTGGCGTCAAGTTCGTTATCATGGTTTTGTAAAATCCGTGTAAAGCTGGAGGGGCTATTTAGCATTGTAGAAAAGAGAGACTTTCTTGTCAAGCGAGAAAGTGAAAAAAGGAAGGGGCTGTCGGAAAACCATGTCATTCTGAGCCAGT
>DLAP01000007.1 GCA_002493965.1 Clostridiales bacterium UBA7044 | reverse complement strand
ACTACTCTATAATACAAGGAAAATTACAGAAATCCGTCTCATACTAATCTTCATATAAAAAACCTCAATTCTCCGAATTAAAGTTTTTTATTGAATATCAGTATAACTCGGCATATGTTTCTCGTATTGGACAGAGAAACAGTGCCGAGTTATAATTATGCCACGAAAAAAAGAGGCGAAAAGCAGTGAGAAAAAATCCCACAGCAGAAATATTTCCTGTACTTCATTTTCAGTGCTGCTGAGCCTGAATCGAATGTATTGCTGAGCGCTGCATATCTATCACATATATAATAATCGATTGAAGCGGTATAACCGCAGGAGGATAATATAATGGCAAATATTTATGATTCCAAAAACTGGAGCTTTGAAACCAAACAGCTGCATATTGGTCAGGAACAGGCAGATCCTGCTACTGACGCAAGAGCCGTGCCGATTTATGCATCGACCTCATTTGTATTTCACAATTCACAGCACGCGGCGGACCGGTTCGGCCTGAGAGACGCGGGTAACATCTACGGCAGACTGACCAATCCGACCCAGGATATTTTTGAGCAACGCATCGCATCACTGGAGGGCGGCGTTGCCGCGCTGGCAACCGCTTCCGGTGCGGCGGCAATCAACTATACCATCAGCGCGCTGGCAAAAAGCGGCGAACATATCGTCGCGTCCAAGACGATTTATGGCGGCACCTACAATCTTCTGGCGCATACGCTCCCACTTTCCAGCGGCATTACCACAACGTTTGTGGATCCCTATGTGGAAGGCTCCTTTGAAGCGGCTGTCAAGGAGAACACGAAAGCGATTTTTATTGAAACGCTCGGGAACCCCAACTCGAACATCGTTGATATTGAAGCAGTTGCCGATGTTGCGCACAGGCATGGCATCCCGCTTGTTGTTGACTCCACTTTTGCAACGCCCTATATTATTCGCCCAATTGAATATGGTGCAGATATTGTTGTTCATTCCGCAACAAAGTTTATCGGCGGACATGGAACCGCAATCGGCGGTGTGATTGTTGACAGCGGCAATTTTGACTGGAAGACTTCCGGCAAATATCCGTGGATTTCAGAGGCGAATCCCAGCTACCATGGGATTTCCTTTGCCGATGCAGTTGGCCCTGCTGCTTTTGTTTCCTATATCCGTGCGATTCTGCTTCGTGATACAGGCTCGACGCTTTCGCCCTTCCACGCGTTTCTTTTCCTGCAAGGCTTGGAAACCTTGTCGCTTCGTGTAGAGCGCCACGTTGAAAACGCACTGAAGATTGTTGCGTATCTGAATCATCATCCGCAGGTGGAAGCGGTACATCACCCTTCTCTGGAAAGTGAGCCAAGTCACAAGCTGTATCAGAAGTATTTCCCGAATGGTGCCGGATCGATCTTTACTTTTGAAGTCAAGGGCGATGCGGGAACAGCGCAAAAGTTTATTGACAATCTTGCCATCTTCTCTCTGCTTGCTAACGTTGCCGACGTGAAGTCTTTGGTTATCCATCCTGCAAGCACAACGCATTCGCAGCTCACAGAAGACGAACTGCTGGATCAGGGCATCAGACCCAATACGATTCGCCTGTCCATTGGCACGGAGAATGTAAAGGATCTGATTGCCGCGCTTGATGAGGCGTTTAAGGCAATTCAATAATAAGAAAAAACAATATACCGGGCTTTATGAACCCGGTATATTGTTTTTTACTGGAAATCACAAAAAACGTCTCATAATGGTGTTCACAATGAATATCATCTTGCTCTGGGCAGGATTTCCTCCCGGATTACCTGAACCAACGTATGCAAATCCTCTTCTGTAGTGGTGGGACAGATGGAAACCCGGAATGCACTGTCGATTGTCTCCGGGGAAAGCTTCATGGCCGTCAGCACATGGCTCCGATGCCCCTTGGCGCAGGCGGAACCGGCGCTGACGCAGATTCCATGATCCTGCAAAATGTTGATAGTATTCTGCACGGGAACCCCGGGAATGGCGATGGACAGCACATGGGGGGCTTCATGGACGCCATTTATGGTGACGCCCTCCAGAGCGGAAAGGGCCTGGACGGTGGAGGCAATCAACGCTTTTTCCCGGATGGTATCTTCCTTCATGGTGGCGCAGGCAGCAGCACTGGCGGCGGCGAAGCCGAAAATGGCGGGGGTTCCCTCTGTGCCGCTGCGGTAGCCGCCCTCCTGCCCGCCGCCGTAGATGAGGGGCGGGAAGGACTTAAGCCGGGGGGAGATGTACAGCGCGCCCACTCCCTTGGGGCCGTGAATTTTATGGGAGGACACAGAAATCAGGTCTGCCCCCAGGGACTTGGCGGCGAAGGGGACTTTCAGGAAGCCCTGGACGGCATCGGTATGGAAAATGGCGTTGGGACAGACTCGGTGGGTGAGCCTTGCCATCTGGGAAATGGGCATAACGGAGCCAACCTCGTTGTTGACCATCATCACAGAAACCAGAATGGTGTCCTTTCGAAGGGCGGCTTTCAGGCTGTCCAGGGAGATCTGCCCCAGACCGTCGGGCTGGAGGTAAGTAACTTCGTAGCCCTGGGCTTCCAGTTCCTTGCAGCAGTTTAAGATAGCGTGATGCTCAATGGCGGTGGTAATGATATGCTTGCCCCGCTTGCCGAGACGCTTCACGGTACCGAAAATGGCCCAGTTGTCGGCCTCGGTACCGCCGGAGGTGAAGAAGACCCGGTCAGGTTCCGCACCCATGGCGGCGGCCATCTGGTGACGGGCGGTGCGGAGTGCGTGGGCAGCGTCGATGCCGAAACCGTAAAGGGCGCTGGGGTTGGCCCAGTCCTCGGTGAGGGCTTTGTTCATGGCGGCCACGGCTTCGGGGCAAGGCTTGGTGGTGGCGGAGTTGTCGAGATAGATCATAATGGCAATATCATCCTTTTCCTGTTTGATCGAGTTCTGTAAAGAAATAGGCAAGAGTATTTACCAGCTTGTGGGATTCCAGAAGCCCGCGAACCTGGGCGGGGGTCATCCACTTGACCTGGGCGACTTCGTCCGTGGTGGCGTTTTCCAGGGGCACATCCCCGTCATAGGGGAAGCACCATACATCCAGAAGAGAATCCGTGCGCAGAAAAGAGCGGACGAGCTTTCCGCTGGAAGAATCCAGATCAAGCCCTACCTCCTCTTTGACCTCCCGGATGGCGCCATCCAGGCTGTTTTCCCCGGCAACCACAGAACCACCGACGCATTCCCACATGAAAGGGAAGGTCGGGCGATTGGCCGCCCGCTGAGAAATCAGATACTCTCCTTTTGCATTGCGAATCCAGACGTGTACAACGAGGTGGTAGCAACCCGCCGGGACCTTCTCCCCACGAACGTGGGTTTTGCCGGTAGGTGTTCGATTCTCAGTGTAAAGATCCCACAATTCCATTTCCTTACCTCTCGTTTTCCTCATTTTCCCACGCAGAAGCGCTCAAAAATCCGGGCGGTGATATCCTCCCGAACCGTAGCCCCGGTGACTTCGCCCATGGCCTCCATGGCTTCCTCCACATCCGTCAGCACGGCATCCGGGGTCAGCCCCAGCATCAGCCCTTGCAGGGAACGGAGAAGGGCTTCGTAGGCCCGGCGGATGGCGTCAAACTGCCGGGCGTTGGTGAGAATGGAGCCGTCACAGGGACTTTGCCCTTCAAACATAGTGTCCACCATATCGGCAAGCTGGTCAAGTCCTTCGCCGGTTTTGGCGCAGATGCGGATCACGGCCATAAAGGGCAGGTCGCTGGGGTCAATTTCACTGCCCAGGTCGGATTTGTTAATCAGGGCAATGGCGTTTTCCTTGTCCAGACAAAGATCGATAATGGCTTGATCCTCTTCCGTCAGGGGCTGAGAGCCATCGCAGACGAAGAGCGTCAGGTCCGCGTTTTCCATGGCCTCCTTGGAGCGCTGAACGCCCATTGCCTCTACCGCGTCCCCGGTCTCCCGGATTCCAGCGGTGTCGATGAGCCGCAGACGGGTAAACCCCAGCATGACGCTTTCCTCCACTGTATCCCGGGTGGTGCCGGGAATGTCGGTGACAATGGCCCGGTCAAACCCTGCCAGGGCGTTTAACAGGCTGGATTTTCCCACATTGGGCTTTCCCACAATGGCGGCGGCTACGCCCTGGCGGAGAATCCGGCCCTGGCCGTAGGTTTGCAGCAGAGCGTAGAGCTGCTTTGCGTCCCGGCGGAGATCCTCGCGGTAATTTTGAAGACCGAAATCCGCAATATCTTCGTCGGGGTAATCCAGTACGGCGTGGAAGTGGCTGCACAGATTCACCAGATCGTCATAGATAGGGGCCAGCTTTCTTTGCAGCACCCCGCCTACCTGTCCGGCGGCATTTGCGGCGGCGTCAGCGGTGTCCGCTTCAATGAGATCAATGACCGCTTCCGCCTGGGTCAGGTCCAGCTTGCCATTCAGAAATGCCCGCTTGGTAAATTCTCCCCGTCCGGCGGGTCTGGCCCCGGCCAGATACAGGCTTTCGAGTCCCGCGGCGAGAACCGCCGGGGAGCCGTGACAGTGAAATTCCACGGTGTCCTCTCCCGTATAGCTGTGAGGCCCCCGGGAGACCACGGCCATGCACTGATCAATGATCCGTCCTTCCTTGTCCTTCAGCGTTCCCAGCATCAGCTTCCGGTCGGGAGCCTGGGTCAGCTTTTTCCCATCGTTCAGGGAAAATACCCGGTCGGCAATGTGAATGCAGCCGTCACCGGAAAGACGCAGAATGCCAATGGCACTGACAATGTTCCCGGTAGAGACGGCGGCGATGGCGTGAGACATATCAGTTTTCTCCTTCCAGAAAGGACAGCGGGTCGCCGTCGCAGGAAATAAAACGCATCAGCGTATAGGCGCAGACCAGGGACACATCCTCTTCCTTCAAAATGCGCCTGCATTCTGCCCGGTCGGCCAGAACCACCTGGATTTCCTCGCTGGCCTCTTCGTGGCTGCTGGTGGGGGTGCCGGAGCAGTAGCCGTAGACGGTGCCGCAGCTTTCGTCCGTCAGACCCACGGTGGTGTAAAAGGGGCGGGAAAAGCTGCCGCCCTCTACGGGGGTGAAGGTCAGGCCGGTTTCCTCATACATTTCCCGAATGCCAGAGGAAAGCAGATCCTCTCCCGGATCCACCAGCCCTGCCGGTAATTCATATACATAGCGCCCTACAGGGTAACGGTACTGACGGATCAGCACCAGCTTATCTTTCTTTTCCCCATAAATGCCGCAGACAATGACGCCATCTGGATGATTCTCTCCGGAGACGGCCTTCAAATCCGGAATTTTCTTAGCCCGGGAGGCCACATAGTAGGGTGAGCGTCCCCCGTCCCGATGGATGGCTTCCAATTCGTAGAGATTCAGAAAAAGGTTATCTGTCTGCTTCCGAATGTTTCCAATGCTGCTCATAACCTTACCTCACAACCGTAATAATATATAATCATACCACTCACGGATAAAAAAAGCAAGATATGGGCATCCTTTCTTGGGGTGAAAGAATGACAGACGGAGAGATTCGGGAAATTTTCGGAGACACGGAGGACTTCATCGCCCGGGAACTGCACTGCGGCGATTTTCTCCTTTACGCCTATGCCGTTGACGGCATGGTGTCTGGCAGTGAGATGTCGGATTATATTGTCAAACCCATCTCGGAAAACTTAAGGGGCAGCACCATGCAGGAACTGTATGACGCGGCCCTGGGAGGCGCGGTCTATAACAGTGTGGCAGATGCCTGTGACAGCTTGCAGGCAGTGTCCGGCAAGCTGGTGGGGGGGTTCTGCGTGGTGCTGTTTCCCGGTTCGGGGACAATCGCTTTTGAAATCAAATCCGGGACCCGGCGCACACCCTCGCCGCCGGAGGTGGAAAACACCGTTAAAGGCCCCAAGGATGCTTTCGTAGAAACTGTCCGCATCAACACCAGCCTGGTTCGCCGCCATCTGCGCACCCCGGAACTCCGCTTCACCGGCCTGACGGTGGGGAGGCGGAGCCTGACCCACGTCAGCATTGCGTGGATTTCGGGAATCACCAGCCCGGAATTGGTGGGTCGTATGGAGGAGAGAATCAAAGCCATCGATATTGACGGCCTGTTGTCCCCCTCGGCGGTGGAGGAATATGTCACCGGCTCCCGTGCCACGGCTTTTCCCCTGATGCAGTATACCGAACGGGCGGATAAATTCAGCCAGGGACTGCTGGATGGGCGGGTGGGATTGCTGGTGGACGGTCTGCCGCTGGGGTATCTGGCCCCAGCGGATCTGGGGTATCTGATGGAAAGTCCGGAGGATCGAAGCCGGGACTATGTTTCCGCCTCCTGCATTCGGATTCTGCGGTATTGCGCTCTAATTCTCAGTCTGCTGCTGCCGGGATTTTACATTGCGCTGGCGGCCTTTCAGCAGGAGATGATCCCCCTGCCTCTGCTCCGGTCTATTATCGAAAGTAAGGAAAATGTCCCATTTTCCACGACGCTGGAGGTTTTGGGCCTGCTGATTGCCTTTGAACTATTGCAGGAATCCGGGATCCATCTGCCCCAGGCGGTGGGCCAGTCGGTTTCTACCATCGGCGGTATTGTGGTCGGTACGGCGGCGGTGGAGGCAGGATTGGTTTCCCCGGCGGCGCTGATCGTAGTCAGTATTGCCGGCGTCTGCGGATTTGTGCTGCCCAACCGGGATCTGGCGGAGGCTGTTCGGGTGTGGCGGTTTGGAATTGCCATCCTGGGCGCAGCGGCGGGGCTGTTTGGTGTGACTGTGGGATTTTTAATTTTACTGATCCATCTTTCGGGCCTGACCTGCCTGGACGTTCCTTATTTGGCTCCCTTCAGCGAGGGGGAAAATGTGGGAATACTGCGCTGGCGGCTGAAATTCAAGAAATTCCGGAATGGGAGGCTCCATCCGCTGGATGAGAGGAACCAAAAATGAAGCGATGGATCGTCTATGCCCTGGCACTGACGCTGGTGCTTTTTCTAGCGCCGGTTCCCAAAACCGATGTGGGTGAGCTGCTCCCGGTGGAGCTTCTCTGCGTTTACTATAAGGAAGGGACCCTCTGCGTGAAAACAGATACCGGGGATATGGGAACGGGGGAAACCTTAGGCGAGGCGCTGTCAGACCTCAAGGCCACTGCCGCAGGTAACATTTTTCTGGACACAGTGGACTATTTGATCATTACCAAGAAAGCCATCCCATTACTGCCACAGCTGTGGCAAATTCTTCGCCCGGCAACCCAGCTGTGTCTGGGGGAGGAAGCGGATACCGGGGCCGCGGCTTTCCTGGCAGCACACAGTCCAGGAGTAACATTAAATGATGTCCGGGCCGGCATGAGAACCTTGCCTGTACTGACCCGGACAGAGGAGCGATACCGACTTGAATACGAATCCGGTTTCTAAGCGGCAGAGCAATCTGTGGCGGATGGCAGCTATGGCCGCGCCTCTGGCCAAGGCGGCCTCTGGCTGCTCCTGGCCCGCAGTGCTGGTGATGGGAGGTTTTACCCTCTTGGCAGGCTGGTGGCTTGGGCAATATCGGACGGCGCAAAAGCCGTGGCTGGACATTTTGCAGGGCCTGTGGGCAAGCGTCATCGTCAGCGAGATGCTTTACTGGTGCGAAGACTGCTGGCCCAGCCACGGCGATGTCAAGGCAGCAGCCTTGATCCTGCTGGCCCTTTCCGTATGGTCAGCCTGCAAGGGACAGCAGCGGGCGGCGAGAGCAGGCTGCGTACTGATCTGGCCGGTGGGCCTTTTGCTGGGGCCTGTTCTGCTGTCGGCAGTACCTGAGATAACACTTCAAAATTTATATCCCAACTGGCAGATGCCAGACGCGGCGCTGGTGACAATCCTGCTGCTGACCACACTATACACAGGAGAGAGAAAGGGAGCAAGCGCCGGAGCATGCGCGGGCTTCCTATGCTTTGCCCTGATCACATCGGCAGTGACTGCGGGGGTTCTGTCGCCCAATATCAGCAGCACGTCGCGGACGGGACTATATGAACTGAGCCGCAGCGTTTCCTTCTTTGGAATATCGCAGCGGCTGGAGAGCATAGCGGCGGCCGGAATGACCATTGGATATTTCGGAGGAATCAGTTATCTTCTCTCCATACCGGAAGAAGCAGCAAACCGGGGCAGAATGGTGCTGGCCTATGGAGCGCTGGCAGGACTTTTGTTTATCATGAATATCCGGCTTGACAGTCGTCTGATTGCGGTGGGCAGCATTTTTCTCTGGGTGATATTTCCGGCAATTTGCAGTTTAAAAATTCTCTTCCAAAAACCTCCAAAATCCGCTTGACAAAAAGTGGGAGGTATGCTAAAATATGCAAGCTGTCCGCGAGAGCGGGGAGCGAGGCCATAAAAAACCACGAAGGGAACTGAAAAAGGATAAAAAAGTTCTTGACAAAGGAATCCGGATGTGGTAATATGAGCAAGCTAACCACGAAAGTGGTTAGAATCTGCACCTTGTAAATTGAATAACGAAAAGACAAACTAAGACACCTTGGACAATTATAATGGATTGTTTAAGAATCGTGTATAAGACGAAATTGAACAGCCAACGAAAATTCTTGAGTAATAATGCTAGAAGCGAATGATTCAAGGAACTGATTTAAGGTACTGAGAGGTACT
>DLAP01000032.1:7534-11485 GCA_002493965.1 Clostridiales bacterium UBA7044 | reverse complement strand
TTATTCAATTTACAAGGTGCAGATTCTAACCACTCTCGTGCTTAGCTTGCTCATATTACCACATCTTTGAAACTTTGTCAAGAACTTTTTTCATTCTTTTTCAAGTTTCTTTTGCGGTTTCTTCTAAGCTTCGCTGCCCTCGCGGACAGCTTGCATATGATACCACATCTGCTTTGTCTTGTCAAGGCCTTTTTTCTACTTTTTTCCTTTTTTATTGCATGGGAAAGCGTCTTCCCCTCTCCAGGGTAACGTCATCAGAACGCGATTTCTTCTTGCGCATACTGGCAGTAAGTTGTATAATGGTAGAAGAAATAAATGAACAGTGGCAGCTGATGAGACATTCATTCACCGCCGTTTTTTACTTGGAGGAAACGAGATATGAAAAAAGCATCCGGAACGAGTTTTTTGTCCCTGTCATTATTGGCCTTCGCGGGTTTGGGCTTGGAAGCGCTGCTGGCTTTTGGAATTGAGCCATGGATTTATGGCGCTTCCTTGGGCGCGTGGACAACCCTTCAAAACATCGTTCATTGGGTCATTACCTGCATTCTGTGGGGTGGCGTAAGCTGGTATCTGATCCGGTCCGCAAAGAAGGAATATGGCTTCGATATCTTCCAAAAGGGGCAAAAAATGGCCGCCTGGCAATGGGCGCTTACTGCCGTTTTTGTCATCGGGAGCCCCGTTCTTTCTTATATAGATTGGAACGGAAGCAAGGTAATCCGGGAATTTCTCGCAAACGGGCCTGTGAAATTTGTGTTTCAATATATCTATATATGTATTTGAAACGGTTTTGGTGACACTGATTTTGGTATTTGGGCAAATGGCCTTTGAAGCCTGATTCCACCGCCCGAATATTCCATACGGCGGGATCATCGTTGCCATTACCTGGGGCATCGGGCACTTTTTTACCAAGGACTTCGTAACCGGTGTTGTCTGCATGATTTCAGGTTTGGCATTTGGCAGCGTCTACCTTTTGGTCAATCGGGATATCCGGAAAGCGTTCCCGATTTTATTTGTCATGTTCGCCCTATAAACTGAGTATGTGAGAGGAGGCAGCACTGTGATTGAAATTCGGATCATTGACAAGGCCCACGAGAAGGACATCAATATCCCCAATGAGTCATTTCCTTTGTTCGGCAGGATGGTGCCAAGCTTTGTAAACGAAAAATGGAGCTACGCGATTGAACGTTTCCCCGCAGAGTCCAATATGACCTTCCCGGATGCGCATTACAACTACGACCAAATGGTTTCGAACAGTACGTTTATCGGTGCTTACGAGGGAAATACGTGCGTTGGCCTCGCCATTTTGCAGGAGGGCTTCTTTCAGTATATGTATATACTTGATTTGAAGGTCAATACTTCTCATCGAAATCAGGGGATCGCCCTGCAGCTGATGAAAAAAGCGGAGGAAATCGCAAGGAAAAAAGGGTATATCGGAATTTACCTCCAGGCCCAGGATAATAACCTTGCCGCATGCTTATTTTACCTGAAATCCGGCTTTGAAATTGGTGGGTTTGATAACAGAGTATATGATGGTACAAAACTGGAAGGGAGCGCCGATATTCTGTTTTACAAGCGGAATTCCTATCCCGCGGAATCTGCTGACTGAGGGTATTTTTATGTTGGAAACAAAAGACTTGCTTATCGACAAGGCAAAACAGTCCGATTGGGCAGCCATGTACAAAAATGTTTGGTCCCACCCAGAAAGCGCAAGGTACATGCAGTGGCGTGTCACGGCCAACGAGGATGACGCACAAATTCGGATGCAGAAAACAATCGCATTTCAGCAGGCCCACAATACATACCTTGTCTACGAAAAAACAACCGGCGAGGCCATCGGGTTTGCAGGGGTTGAACAGCTGGGACCCTGCACATATGAAGAGGCCGGTATCTGCCTTGGCCCCGAGTTTGTGGGGAAGGGTTACGGCAGGCAAATTGTCACGGCGCTCATACAATATTGCAAGGAAGATCTGGGGGCAACGGCGTTTGTCTATTCCACAAGAGCAAATAACGAGGCTTCAAAGGGGCTGGCTCACTCACTGGGCTTTCGGCTTTTCCGGACGGAAGAAAGAATCGACGAAAAGGACGGGCAGCATTATTTCATGCAAAAGTATTTCTTGAAGCTATAATGCTCATGGATGCGAGGTGCAAAATATGCTGTGTGTGATTGCAAAACTCAATGAGGAAGCAACAAAAAACTAACGTTGATTCAACGGTCTGCCCTTGCTGCTCTCTTAAAGCCTTTGTATGGGCATATTACGATTGCTATCTATACAGGAGATCAAGAAGCTCAATTTATCCAATTCTGCAAATCACGAATCGATAGGGCTACGTCTTTTGCTATTCAATATAAAAAGCTCGAGGTTTTGGAAGCTTCATCCATTATCGTTGCATCAGCGGAGAAATCCGGCACATTGGACGCCATTCATCAGCGCATTGCGGAAGAATACAACCATTCTCTCAATTCGTGGACACAAGCGGACCGATGGTATCCCCATACGACACTACGATATAATCCAAACTTAGATTTACATACCATATGTCGGGAAATGTCAGCTTCCTTTGTGCCGTTTTCAACTGAAATATCCAAAATAGAGTTTTCCCGTGTCCTTGAATCCGGTTATGAGATTATTGACCAGGTTGAATTGTTTGACTGAAAAATTATGAATGGGCCTGCTCCTCTTGCAGCACCCACTCTACAAGGGGCTGGATCTGTTCTTTGGAGGAATGATCGTAGGATTCTCCCAGGGCCTGGGCCATGGCTTCCTCATACGCGGTTTTCTCCTTTTTGCTCTTTACCATGGCGGCAAATACCTTCAGCATCAGCTTATCCCCAAGGGGCATTTTCTCCTGCCGGAGGCCGCTTTCCATGTAAAAATGGGGAATCCGGGATAGCTCCTCCGGGGTAAAGTTGTTTTTCCAAGCCTCACGGATCATGTCCGTTTCTGTCCTGGCTGTTGCGCCGGTGCCAAAAACGATCAGCTTTTCTGCGGTGCTTTCCCCGAAGAGGGTTTTTGCTTTTTTCAGTCCGTCAACAAACCCGGCATGAAACCGGCCTCCGAAAATGATGATATGGTAATCTGACATCTTTTTGGATGATGCCTCTTTTAAATCCACTGCCTCACAATGTAACGCCTCCGCGATCCACTGGGCATACTGTTTTGTAAAGCCTGTGACGCTTTTATAGACGATTAAAGTTCTTTCATTCATTTTCCTTGCTCTCCTTTGCACTTTTTAGGAAGGCCTCATAGGCCCGCTCCTGCTGCATAAAAATCTCTTCTTCCGAAATGGAGGAAGCCGTCACAGAGAAAATCGTTCCGATGCCAATGGTGTAAATCAGCATATTCAAATGAAGCTGCTTTGCCACAGACACCGGAATGTTTAAATCCGCCGCAATTTTCTCGGCAACTGCCGGGTTGGTTTCGGTGCGGTAAATATCCTCCAGAGAGGAAACACCCTTTCTCTCCTGAAATAAATACAGCCTAAAAAGGTAAGGCTCCTCCTTTGCGGCCTGTACATACGCATGACCTGTGCTTCGGAATAGGTCATAGGGGTCAATCCGTTTCGCCGCATACGCATGGACAAAGCTCCTCGCTTTTTCCGCAACCTCCTGCCTGAGGCCATCCATATTCTGACAATAGCTGTAGATGGGCTGCACGGAGCACCCCAGTTTTTCCGAGATGGCTTTCACCGTTGCTTTCTCGATTCCCTCCCTGCGGGCAATCTCAAAGGCGGCGTCCACCACCATCTCTTTTGTTATCCGTTGTTTTGGCATAATGCTCCCTCTCAGAAATAAAATTCATTTATATAATTTAGTTATATAAATGAATTATATCATATTATCCAGGAATGTCAATATAAAAAGGGGCCTCCTGCAAGGAAGCCCCTTCAGGCTGTCGAAAAACCGTGTCATTCTGAGCCAGTGCGCACGAAATTATGGAATAACAGCCACTG
>DLAP01000032.1:0-7341 GCA_002493965.1 Clostridiales bacterium UBA7044 | reverse complement strand
AAGGAGGTCTCCTCCTGAACGCTGCGGTCATAAGCGCCCTGCTTCAGGCGGCGGGCCAGACGGGTCTTATTCTTCCGGATCTGCCCCTCGATGGTGGCCACGGAAGCGTCAATGGAGGCAAACATATCGGACGTACTCTCACTCGCCCGGAACCAGGTGCCTGCCCCATGGACAGTCAGCTCCACGTTGTTCTGGTTGTGCTCCACGGAAAATACAATTAAGGCTTCCGCATCCTCCTCAAAGAACCGTGCCAGCTTCATAACCTTTTTCTCGGCATAGGCATGAACATTGGCGGGCAGCTTGACTTTCTTTTCCTTGTACTGAAATTTCATATGCGGCAGCTCCTTTCGTTTCACCGATCCTTCGGTGTAGTTTTACTATACCATATTTGGTCGGAATTGACAAGAGGATTTCGTAATTTTACATTTTGTTCATGCAAAATATATAATTCATCTGCATTTACAGCAGGCTTTGGCCATTGATGGTCAGCCGGAATTTAAACCCCAGACGCTCCGCCGCATTCCGGCACAGCAGCATCCGTTTCATGAATATCTCAAAATACTCCATCACGGAGCTGACAGAGGTATCCACTGTCAAGGTAAGGGTGATCTCCTTCTCCTCCTTGCTGACCTCCAGCCCGGACGCCGTTACCGAGTAGTTCACCCGGTCATGAATATCCTCCTGAATGTCCGCGGTTTTCCGGACACGGGATCTGCGCACATCGGATTTATCCGCCAGAAATAAGGCTGCCGACACTGCGTTCACCGGAACGCCGGTACCTTCGTCATGATTCCCGATGGCGGTCACAATGGTCGCAATCTCCTCCGGCGGGAAATTCATTCTGTCCAAAATCCGGAATGCCATCACTGCCCCGCTTTGGCTGTGATCCACACGGTTCACCAGGTTACCGATGTCGTGGAGGTAGCCGGCGATTTTCGCCAGCTCCACCGTCCGGGGCGGATAGTTCAGCTGTTCCAGAATCTGACCTGCCATTTCCGCCACCTTGGTCACATGGGCAAAGCTGTGTTCCGTAAAGCCCAGGGCCTTCAGGGAAGCGTCCGCCTGGGCGATATATACATTCACCGCCGTGTCCCGGCGGATTTCTTCATAGGTCATAGTTTCTCCTTTTCGTTGCTTAATCTCCCCCACCAGGTTATGATAGCAGGGAATTGTAAATATTGTACACATTGGAATGTAAATTTTTTATTTCCCTCTTGAAAAAAACTGCATGGAAACGTTTGCATTCTAAATTCTCTCATGTTATAATACCCTAAATAAGGATTCATTCTCATTTTTCCTGTAAGGAGCACCCTTTCGTATGTACGAACTCTATTCTTCCCCCGTTTTTGAATCGAAATATACCTACCATGGAAGGGATTTGGGCGTCACCTGGACAGCCCAAAAAACCAGCTTCCGGCTTTGGGCGCCCACCGCTGAGGAAGCCCGGGTATGCATTTATCGCAGCGGTAATCCCGATGCACAGGACTTGCTTCGTCAGATTTCCATGACGCCCGATGCAAACGGCACCTGGATTGCCCGGGAAGCCGGGGATTTGAACGGGTTATACTATACCTATCTGGTGTTGGTGGACGGCCGGATGGTGCAGTGCTGCGATCCCTACGCCAGAGCCACCGGCGTCAACGGGGCGCGGGCCATGATCCTGGACTTAAGCGCCACAAATCCCGACGGCTGGGACTTAGACCAGGACCCTCACGGGGGGAAACCCATCACGGACGCCGTGATCTATGAGCTGCACATCCGGGATCTGTCCATGTGTCGGGGCAGTCATATTCAAAACAAAGGAAAGTTTCTCGGTCTGACGGAAACCGGAACCAAAACAAAGGGCGGACATCCCACCGGTTTGGATCACATCCGGGACCTTGGCATCACCCATCTGCATTTGCTTCCGGTGTTCGATTACGGCTTTACGGATGAGTCACGGCGCAGCCCTCAATTCAACTGGGGCTATGACCCGGTGAACTTCAACGTTCCGGAGGGCTCCTATGCCACAAATCCCTATCACGGCGCCATCCGGGTGAAGGAAATGAAGCAGATGGTCAAGGCTCTCCACGATCATGGCATCAGCGTGGTCATGGATGTGGTGTACAATCATGTGTATGACGCGGGAAGCTTCTGCTTTAACCAGATCGTCCCCGGATATTTCAGCCGGATTGATGGAAACGGCGTCTATTCCAACGGTTCCTTCTGCGGAAACGACACCGCTTCGGAGCGCTCCATGGTACGCAAATACATTGTGGATTCTGTAAAATACTGGGCGGATGAATACCATATTGACGGCTTCCGGTTTGATCTGGTGGGTCTCATCGACGTAATCACCATCAACGAGATCATCCGCGCGGTACATGCCACCCATCCCAATGTGATATTTTACGGCGAGGGGTGGAGCATGAACACCGTCCTGACCAAGCCCGGCTTCGGCCTGTGCACCCATGACAATTCCGCTCTGGTACCGGGGTTCTCTTTCTTCAGCGATACCCTGCGGGATCTCATGCGGGGCTCCGTGTTTTATGAGGATGTTCCCGGGTATGTGGCCGGAGCGGTCTGCGGCAAGAAGGAGCTGGAGGATTGCTTCATGGGCGTTCCCGCCTGGGCTGCCCAGCCTTACCAGAGCGTCAATTATGTCTCCTGCCACGATAACCACACCCTGTTTGACCGGATCGCCCTTACCGCACCGGAAGCGCCACGGGAAACGCAGATCCGGATGAACAACCTGGCTGCCGCCTTTACCATTCTCTCTCAGGGCGTGCCCTTTATGCAGGCAGGAGAGGAAATTCTGCGCACCAAGCCCGGCCGGCACGGGGGCTTTGCGCACAACAGCTATCGCTCTCCCGACAAGGTCAACGCCATCAAGTGGGACACCCTGGATCAGGAGGAATACCAGCGCGTCCTATCCTATTATAAGGGCCTGATCGCTTTTCGGAAAGCCCACCCCGGTCTGCGGCTGACCACCCGGGAGGCGGTTTTCCGCAGCGTTCATCCTGTCCCCTGCGAAAACCCCCACTGTGTGGCCTTCCGAATTGACGAGCCGGGGCAGGAACTGTTTGTGATCTTCAACGCCGACACCCAGCCCGTTTCCATTCCCCTGCCCGAGGGCGCCTGGGAAATCCAAATTCAGGACAGCAAGGCAGGCGCCGAAGCCCTGGGGATGGCAGAGAATACCGTTACCCTCTCCCCTGTTTCCGCCGCCGCCCTGGTTCAGAAAAAGCCGGTGGATGTGGTGGCCGCCCTGATTTGGGAAAAGGATAAGTTTTTGATTTGCCAGCGTCCGGAGAACAAATCCCGGGGGCTTCTCTGGGAATTTGTAGGCGGCAAGGTGGCGCCTGGTGAGACCCTGCCTCAGGCTCTGTCCCGGGAATGTGCGGAAGAGCTGGCCATCACTGTAGACGTGGGCAGCGAATTTATGCAGGTCATGCACGAATATCCCGACATTCTCATCCGGCTCACCCTCTTCCACTGCACGATCTCCTCCGGCATCCCCCAGATGCTGGAACACCGGGATCTGAAGTGGATCCACCCCAGCCAGACGGAGACTTTCGAATTCTGCCCGGCAGATGCCGCTATTTTAAAGGAAATTCAGCGGCGCTATGAGAAATTAGACCCTCTTTCCTGATTTTCGAAAGGAGAACTTCACCATGCTTCCAACCAGAGAAGCTGCCCAAGCCCTGCTGCTTGAGGCCGAGCAGTGCAATCCCGGCCCATGGGGCGATCACAGCCGTGTCGCCGCCCACTGCGCGGAGTGTATTGCCGCCTGCTGCGACGATCTTGACCCGGAGAAAGCCTATATTCTGGGGCTGCTCCACGATATTGGCCGGAAATTTGGTAAGCGTCATCTGGGCCATGTGTCCGATGGCTATACCTATATGATGGAGCTGGGCTGCGACGAGGTGGCAAAGGTCTGTCTGACCCACTCCTTTGTGAACCAGTCCACCGACGATTATATTGGGAACATTGACACCACCCAGGAGGAATGGGATTTGATCCAAGGGAATCTGCGCACCCTTCCCCTGGATGAATACGACCTTCTCATTCAGCTCTGTGACGCTCTGGCGGGAAATACCCGTGTTTTGGATATCGAAGAACGGATGCTGGATGTGAAACGCCGGTACGGACGCTATCCACAAAGCAAATGGGACGCAAATCTGGCTCTCAAGCGTCATTTTGAGGATAAAACTGGAAAAGATATTTACACCATAGTGCAAAAGGACAGCTTTACTCTCTGACATAGTTTTTCTTCTTCCGGGGAAACTATGTCCGGAGGGGATGCAAGTTGGAGAAATGTAAGCAAGAGAAGCTGGCAGACAAGCGGGATTCCTGTGTCCGTCTGGATCCGGAGAAAGCCATCTGTCCCGCCTTTGACAGCTGCTCCATCAAAAAATTCTCCGCGCCGGATTGGAAGGAAATGGGCGTGTACGTCCTGGACAACTGCGCGGAAGAGCATATTCAGTAGCGAAAGCGGCAGAAGCACCTGCCGCTTTCAGCATTTTTGACAGATCCGAAAAACTAGGGTTTGACTTTTGTTGCTAAATTGACTATAATACAGGTAAGAGAAGCAGCTGCTCTCTCGAAAGGAGGCTTTTAAATGGAAAAGAAAATCATCACCATCAGCCGTGAGTTCGGTTCCGGCGGACGTTCCGTGGGCCGCATGATCGCTGACCGTCTGGGGATTCCCTTCTATGATAAGGAACTGGTTGACCAGATTGCTGTAGAATCCGGCTTCGCTCCGAAGTTTATCGAAGAGCATGGCGAGCATTCTCCTGGCAGCAGTCTGTTCTCCTACGCCTTTGCCCCTCAGGGTGTGCCAGGCGTGATGAACGGCCTGTCCACCGCCGACTTCCTTTGGAACATCCAGTGCAGCGTGATTTTGCAGCTTGCCGAGAAAGGCCCCTGTGTCATTGTCGGCAGAAACGCGGACTACATCCTGAAGGACCGTCCTGACGTTCTCAATGTATTTGTCCATGCGAACATTGCCTTCCGTGCCGACCGGATCGTACATAAGTACGGCGAATCCGACAAGAGCCCCGAGGCCCGTCTGAACGAAAAGGATAAGCGCCGCCGGGTAAATTACCAGCACTACACCGGCCGAAATTGGGGTCAGTCCCAGAACTATGACGTCTGCCTGGACACCGGTACGCTGGGCATTGAGCAGTGCGTGGACATTGTCTGCGGCATTGTGGAGAAGTCCAGGGAAGCGTAACAGCGTGATATAGAAAGCGGGCTGTGTCAATCGGCACAGCCCGCTTTTCCTTTCAAACGGATATCACACCGTTGCCGCTTCTTTTTCCTTGATGTGAATATTGACGCCGTTGACCTCCACGTCCTCATCCGCTGGGATCAGGATATACTTCACGCCGCCGATGATCCGGGTTTCCACCATATCGCTTCTGGTGGGATCCACCTTGATCACCACATCCGGAGTCTTCAGCTCGAAATGCTTGTCGTCAATGATGTTCCTGGGATGCAGATCTGCCTCAAAGCCGAAGGCTTCGTCATAGTCCACGCTGAACTTGGCGAGGTGCTCTTCACTGACACCGCAGGCGGAAAGCACTTCCTTCACTTCCTCCTTGCCGATCAGAAGGGGTTCCGGCACTTTGCTCTCCTTGTGCAGCTCGATCCGCTGGCAGAGCTGGTCGTGAACCGTCTGAACCACGTCCAGGCTGCAATCCTCCCCCAGAGCCGTGGTAAGCAGCGCCCCAAAGGACTTCTTCTGCTCCTCTGCGGGCTGGGGTACCGGCGTATTGAAGACGGCCTCAATCAGAGCGTCCTGACCTACTTTAATATCGTGGGTATAGTACAGGGCGTTATAGATGTTGGTGGCCCGATTGTCAAAGGCTGGGAACAGGAAACCCAGGGCGGGAGCCGCCACCATCTGGTTCATAGCCCCATCATGGAAGGTTTTCTCCTCCGGCACATAATGCAGATTCGCCTTGGTCTGCTTTACGGGACAGATGGTGCACAGGATGTAGGTATAAACCTCCTCCGACTGGTCGGAGCTGCTGCCGCCGTCCTTCCCCTTGAAGGGCACATCATAGCTGTCACAGCCTAAGAGGATCAGATAATTGCCCTCCAGGGACACATTGCCCATGATCTTCTTATAAAGCTCCCCCCGAAGCTCCTCGTCATTGAGCTTGCTTTCCCGCAGGCCCATAAGCAGCTTATGCTCGGGAGAATCCGCCACCTGGCTGGTCTTGAAGGTGATGTCGATGAGATTCTTCCCCAGGCCGCCGGAGAGGGTGCGGCGCAGAAGGGCAAAATACTTATCGGATTCATTTTCCGGCATCAGGGCCACAGACTGGCGAAATTCGGAGATCACCTCCCCGTTTTCATTGACATAGCAGCCAAACAGATGGGTGATATTGCTTCGATCCCGGCGCAGATGCCGGCGGATCTCACTGATTTCCTTATCGATCATAAACGTTACCTCGCTCATTTATACTGGGTGTCCAAGGGAAACTCTGATTTAATCGGCAAGTTCTGCTGCTCAGTCGCAGGCGATTGATTCAGAGGTTCCCAAGCATTATAGCACAAACCCTTTTAAAAATCCAGTATGATTCCGCTTTTGCGGCGGATGCGCCAAAGGGATTGACTCGGGTCTACGCTGCGTAGATGGGGCAAACTCTACGCTCCGTGTGTGGAAATTGGATCTCAAAGTTCCTACAATACAGGCAGGAAGCAGGCAGAAAGGAGAAAAAACATGGATCAAATTCGAATCGGGAAATTCATCGCCGAAACCAGAAAATCGAGAAGCCTGACCCAGGGACAGCTTGCCAATACGCTTTCCATCAGTGACAAAACCGTCTCCAAATGGGAATGTGGGAAAGGTCTTCCGGAGGTTTCTCTGATGCTGCCCCTGTGCGAGGCGCTGGGCATTACGGTCAATGACCTGCTTTCCGGCGAAAGAGTTTCCCCGAAGGAATACCAAAAGAAAGCGGAGGAAAACATGATGGATTTGGTAAAGGAAAACAGTGAGAATCGGAAGCGGATGGCGCTGTCTGTGATTAGCGGTGTCAATGCTGTCATTGCCTGCTGCGCGCTGATTGCCCTCGCGGCCTATGTGGCGCTGCCAATGGCTGTGCGGATTCTGTTGATCGTTTTATCCATTCTCGTCATGGCATCGGGTATCACGGCGGCCATAATGCTGGATATCAAAGCCGGATATTTTGAATGTCCCCATTGCAAGGCGCTTTTTGTTCCCGGTATGAGCGAGTATGTTGCCGGTGTCCACACGTTTACAAGACGGAGACTGACCTGCCCCCAGTGCGGGAAGACAGGAATGTGCGCTCATCGAATCAGCCGATAAATTAATGCGTACTGAATAACGCA
>DLAP01000033.1 GCA_002493965.1 Clostridiales bacterium UBA7044 | reverse complement strand
TCATATAAAAAACTTCAATTCTTCGAATGAAAGTTTTTTATTGAATATCAGTATAAGGAGGAAGACCATGGAGGAACTGGAAGCACTGGTAGACCAGGTGGTGGGCAGGCTGTTTGTGGAACTGGAAGCCTCCGGGCGGCACGTCCATGTGACGAAAGATCAGGCGGAAGCCCTGTTCGGCCACCCCCTGACCCCCAAACGGCCCCTGTCCCAGCCGGGGCAGTTCTTGTCCAACGAGCGAGTGACGGTCATCGGCCCCAAGGGGGAGTTTCCCAACGTGGCGGTGCTGGGGCCGGAGCGAAAGGACGCTCAGGTGGAAATCTCCCTGACCGACGCCCGGGTGCTGGGGCTGAATCCACCCATCCGGGAATCGGGGAAGGTGGAAAATACCCCCGGGGCCACCCTGATCGGCCCCTGCGGCCGAGTAACCCTTACGCAAGGGGTGATCGTGGCCCAGCGGCACATCCATCTGCGCCCAGAGGACGGGGTGAAGTTCGGTGTGAAGGACAAGCAGATTGTACGCCTGCAAACCCTGACGGACCGCCCCCTGATCTTTGACGACGTGGTGGTGCGGATCCGGGAGGATTTTGCTCCCTACGCCCACCTGGACTACGATGAGAGTAACGCCTGTGGCTTTCGCAAGGGCGATCTGGGGAGGATTCTCCCATGACCCGGGCGCTGCTGGTTGGCCGGGAGCCGGGGCTGGAATTGGGATATGAATATGTAAAAGAACCGCCCTATGAGGCGGTGGTGATTGGGTCGCTGACTTTAGGGGAGCTGCTCCGGTTCCGGGAGGAGCGGGTGCTGACTGCCCTTGCGGAGGGAAAGCCGGTGTATCTCTACACCCCGGGACTTCCGGAAGCGCCTAAGAACCGGGCTTTAAGTGGAAGCCTCACCGCCGCCCAGCGGGAACTGAAAAACTGGGGTGTATTGTTCACCGACGGAGGCCGGAAGCAGCTCATTACGGCGGAGGAAGCCAGGCAAATGCTTCTTTCGGGCCGCCATCCCGGCCCCGGGGCGGTGCTGACGCCATTGGCCAAGGAAATCATGGAGGGAAAAGCATGAAGGTAGGAAAAGTGGTAGGCTCCATCTGGGCCACGAGAAAGGCGGCATGCCTGCAAGGGCAGACCTTTCTGGTAGTGGAGAGCGACGGGCAAAGCATTGTGGCGGCGGATCAGGTAGGGGCAGGCACAGGAGACCGGGTGCTGCTGGCAACGGGGACGGTGGCCTCCCGCTACTGCATGGACGCCCCGGTAGACGCGGCGGTAGTGGCGATTGTGGACGAGGCCGGCAATGCCGGCAGATAATGGCGGGACTTTGGGTTTCTGATTCTCTATCAGGTACTGCCCGATTCGGAGCGTGGAAATTATCGCCCGCAAAGGAAATCCGTAGGGCGGGAGAAAAGCCCCCGCCCTACGAGAAGTCGATACATCAGGAGGATAAACGATGTCATTTCATGAAATAGTCATTGCCATTATGGCGGCCTTTGCCGTCCTTGGCGCCCTGGATCGCATTCTGGGAAACCGTTTCGGTCTGGGCGAAAAGTTTGAAGAGGGCATCCTTGCCATGGGTTCCCTGGCCCTTGCCATGGTAGGTGTGGTGTCCCTGGCGCCGGTGCTGGCAGCCATCTTAAAGCCGGTGGTGGTGCCCGTCTATTCTTTCCTGGGCGCCGACCCCGCCATGTTCGCGGGCACCATTCTCGCCTGTGACATGGGCGGCGGCCCCCTGGCCATGGAGCTCACCGCCGACCACCAGGCGGCCATGCTGGGAGGCGTCCTCACCGGCTCCATGCTGGGGGCAACTGTGGTTTTCACCATCCCGGTAGCTATGGGCATCCTAAGGCAGGAAGACCGGCCCGCCATGGCAAAGGGCATTCTCTGCGGCGTGATCACCATTCCCCTTGGGGTGTTTGCGGGGGGCGTCACGGCGGGATTCCCTGTTGCCATGGTGCTGCGGAACCTGATTCCCATTCTATTGATCGCCGCTCTGATTGCCCTGGGCCTGTGGCGGGCGGAAAACGCCATGGTGAAGGGGTTTGCCTGGTTCGGGAAGTTGGTGGTGGCCGTCGTAACCGTGGGGCTGGCCGCCGCCATTGTGGAGGCTCTGACGGGCTTTGTGATCATCCCCGGCATGGCCCCCATTTCGGAGGGCTTTTCCACGGTGGGCACCATCGCCATTGTCCTGGCCGGGGCCTTCCCTCTGGTGTATGTACTGACGCTCCTGCTGCGAAAGCCCCTCATGGCCCTGGGAAAAACCTTGGGCATCAACGACACGGCGGCAGCGGGGCTGATTGCGAGTTTAGCCAATTCCATTGCCACCTTCGGCATGGTGAAGGATATGAATGGGCGGGGGAAGGTTGTAAACGTCGCCTTTGCCGTCTCCGCGGCCTTTGTCTTCGGGGATCATCTGGGCTTTACGGCAGGCTTTGCCCCGGAGATGATGGGCGGCATGATCGTTGGGAAGCTGGTGGGGGGCATCAGCGCCATTGCCGTTGCCATGTGGCTGACCAGAAAAGATGAAAAAGCGAAGGATGCTTGACAAGGCAGCCCTTTTCGGCTATAATGAGCATAGAAAAGGTGCTACCCGGTAGACGGTCAGCCCCTCATAGTGTTTTTGAAGTAATCGCCAACAGTTGGAAGGGTGTGGCGATTACTTCTTTTTTGTTGCCTGTATTACGAGGCCGATAATGCCGACGATCAAGAGACAGAAATGGAACAGCTCTGAATATGTAACCATAAGCACCGCCCCCTTTCTTTTGTCAGGGGGCAAAGAAGCTGCCCCCCAGCAGAGGGGCCAACCGCCTACCGTATGGGTAGCACCTGGCACCGAGTCTACGATACCACAGACAGCATAACCCGGATTCCGGCAAAAGTCAATAGATAAGAGATCGGAGCGGAAGAAAAAGGTTGACAAACCCGTATCTTTCGGGCTATAATGGGCACAATATGCAATGGCTGTGAAGAGAAGAGTACCCCGGGAAAACCGGACAGAGAGCCTGGCAAGGTGAGAGCAGGCACGGATGGACACGGGGGAACATGGTCTCGGAGCCGATGGCCTGATAGGTAAGGTCATCCGGGTGCGCCCGTTAAAGCGCCAATGAGGCAGATTTTATCTGCGAATCAAGGTGGTACCGCGTCGATTTCGTCGCCCTTGGGATATTCCCAGGGGCGGCTTTTCATTTAAGGAGGAGAAACTATGACAGAAAAGAAACCCTATTATATTTCCACAGCCATTGCCTACACATCCGCCAAGCCCCACATCGGCAATACCTATGAGATCGTCCTAGCCGATGCCATTGCCCGGTATAAGCGGGATCAGGGCTACGATGTGTACTTCCAGACCGGCACCGACGAGCATGGCCTGAAGATCCAGCAAAAGGCCGAGGCCGCCGGGGTCACGCCTCAGGAGTATGTGGACAAGGTGTCCGGCCAGATCAAGGAAATCTGGGATCTGATGAACACCACCTACGACCGGTTCGTCCGCACCACCGACCCGGAGCATGAAACCAAGGTTCAGAAAATCTTCCGGAAGATGTACGAAAAGGGTGACATCTACAAGGGCAAGTATTCCGGTAAGTACTGCACGCCCTGCGAATCCTTCTGGACGGAAAGCCAGCTGGTGGACGGCAAGTGCCCCGACTGCGGCCGGGAAGTTCAGGACGCGGAGGAAGAGGCCTACTTCTTTAGAATGAGCAAGTACGCTGACCGGCTCATGGAGCACATTGAGACCCATCCCGAATTCATCCAGCCCGAGAGCCGGAAGAACGAGATGGTGAATAACTTCCTGAAGCCCGGCCTTCAGGATCTGTGCGTGTCTCGCTCCAGCTTCACCTGGGGCATTCCCCTGGACTTCGCCCCCGGCCATGTCAGCTATGTCTGGCTGGACGCCCTGAGCAACTATATCACCTTCTGCGGCTATGATCCCGACGGCAATCACGACGAGCACTATAAGCGGTTCTGGCCTGCGGACCTGCACCTGATCGGCAAGGATATCGTCCGTTTCCACACCATCTATTGGCCCATCTTCCTGATGAGCATGGGCGAGCCTCTGCCCAAGCAGGTTTTTGGCCATCCCTGGCTGCTGGTGAAGGGCGATAAGATGTCCAAGTCCCTGGGCAACGTGATTTACGCCGACGATCTGGTGGAGCTGTTCGGCGTGGATGCCATCCGCTACTTCGTCCTTCACGAGATGCCCTTTGCCGCTGACGGCATCATGACCTATGAGCTGATCATCGAGCGTGTCAACTCGGAGCTGGCCAACATCCTGGGCAACCTGGTCAACCGTACCATCGCCATGAACAATAAGTACTTTGACGGTGTCATTCAGGCCCCCAATACCCCCGAGGCCGTGGACGAGGAGCTGAAGGCTGTGGCTCTGGCTATGCCCGGCAAGGTGGAGGCCAAGATGAACGAGCTGAAGGTGGCAGACGCCATCGATGAGATTTTCGTCCTCCTGCGCCGTGCCAACAAGTATATTGACGAGACCATGCCCTGGGCCCTGGCAAAGTCCGAGGAGACAAAGCCCCGCCTGGGCACCGTGCTGTATAACCTGCTGGAGAGCATCCGCTTTGCTGCTATTTCCCTGAAGCCCTTCCTGCCGGACACTGCGGATCGGATCCTTAAGCAGCTGAACACGGAAAACGGCGGCCTGGAGAGCCTGAAAACCTTCGGTGTCCTGCCCTCTGGCGGCAAGGTTGGCGCTGGCGAAATTCTCTTTGCCCGTCTGGACCCGGTGAAGAAGCTGGAGGAAATCAACGCCTTCAACGCTGCCAAGGCCAAGGCGAAACTGCCTGCCCTGGAGATCGAGCCTCTGACCGAAGAAAAGGTGGACTTCGATACCTTCTGTAAGTCCGACTTCCGGGCGGTGAAGGTGAAAGCCTGCTGCAACGTGAAAAAGAGCGACAAGCTTTTGCAGTTCACCCTGGACGACGGCACCGGCACGGATCGGCAGATTCTCTCCGGCATCGCCAAATTCTATAAGCCCGAGGACCTGGTGGGAAAGACCTTAGTTGCCATTGTGAACCTGCCCCCCAGAAAGATGATGGGGAAGGAATCCAATGGTATGCTCCTGTCCGCCGTCCACACGGAGAAGGGCGAGGAGAAGCTGAATCTCATCATGCTGGACGATCAAATCCCCGCTGGAGCCAAGCTGTGCTGAGACAAAGCGCGGATTCCGTATAAAAATCGCGGGCAGGATACCAAACTCGGTATCCTGCCCGCTTTTCCCGATTTACGAAAGCGAGAGGCTGCCTCGTGGAGGCAGCCTCAGGCTGTCGAAAAACCGTGTCATTCTGAGCCAGTGCGCACGAAATTATGGAATAAC
>DLAP01000090.1:7714-19375 GCA_002493965.1 Clostridiales bacterium UBA7044 | reverse complement strand
CCATTATGCGGTGTTGCCTTAGAAATATCCCGGTTTTTTGTTGCAATTCACCGATTCTTCCGATATAATCATTGTAAAAGGAAGGAGCGGATCCCATGGCCAGATACATATGCCCCAGCTGCGGCGCAGAGTTTAACGGAAAGAAGTGCAAAAACTGCAATTATGAGGCTTTGGAGTGGGGCCAGCCCACACAGCCGCACCCGGTCAGCCCGGAGCAAATTCTCTACGCTCCGTATTCGCAAGTCTTCCCCTCTTCCCATCCGGACCACCACGCTTCCCGCAAGCGCCGAAAAAAGCGGAAGCTCATCCCCCGAAAGGCTCTTCTGATCGTCCTTGGAGTAATTGTTGCCATCAACCTCCTGCAATACGGTCTGTTCCTGGCCAGCCGCCGGCTGTATGAGCGCAATTCCCACAGCTACACTGCGCTGCCGGATGCCACCTTCCCGGATATCTCTTTCCCGGACGCAGACCTTTCCGATATCACTCTGCCGGTGTGGGAAGCGCCCACGGTTCCCTCACTGTCCAATGACGATTACGAACTTCTTTACGAGGACGATGACTTCACCGTCCGGGCATGCTGCCAGAATATGCATTCGGAAGGCTTTGTTACTGTGGAGGTACAAAATCGCACCAAGCGGGCCATATCCCTTTTTGCGGAAAATATCGTCCTCAATCATCGGCTGGCGGATGATGAATCCTACCTGTATATTGAGGTGCCGAAAGAGGACACCGGGGTCGGGACCTTCTATCTGGGATCCGTTTGTGAAGGATTATACATCTATCCAACGGAGGTTTCCTGCAATTTCTATGCGTTTGACACAAAAAATTATGACACCTGTTTCGCCACCGACACCATTACCTTGCACGCTCCGGATGGGGAAATGGTTCCCGTTCCTCTGCCGGAGGGCACCCCGGTCTGGCAGGGAGAGGATGCGCAGCTGCTGTATATGACATGGCAGGATCTGGAATGGTTCCCCGGATACCTGAAATTCGGTATGATCAACGATACCGACAGGTTCCTGTCCTTCTATTGCGACGAGGCACTAATCAATGGTCAGGAGGCTTCCGCGTCCATGTTCTGTACGCTTCCGCCCCACACCGTGGCTTACAGCACCGTCCTGTTCTACGACCTGGAGGCTGAGCTGAACATCACTTCTCTGGATCAACTCACCAGTGTGGAGCTGCAAATGGGCGTTTACGACGAACTGGCCCCGGATGGCATCATCACCATTCCGCCCTTCGACCTGCCCATTCCCTGAGCCTATGGGAAAGTTTGTGATCCGCGCCGTGCCCACCGGGGTTCGGTTCGACCTGTACGCCCAGAACGGCCAGACGGTGCTGTCCTCGGAAACCTACCTGACCGCCGCCGCCTGCCGCAAGGGCCTGGAAAGCGTCCGGAAAAACGCCCCCTCCGCCCCCATTGAGGACCGAACCGGAGAATGGATCTCTCCCCAAAGGAACCCCAAGTTTGAGGTCTACACGGATAAGAGCGGTGCGTTTCGATTCCGGCTCAAGGCGAAAAACGGGCAGATCATCGCCGTGTCCGAGCCCTATGCCACCAAAGGAAGCTGTCTGGGCGGCATTGACAGCGTGAAGGAAAACGCCGCTGGGCCTCAAATTGAGGAAGCTCTTGTCAAAATGCTGTAGAAAAACCCGGCCTGTGCGTATGCTGCACAGGCCGGACATTTTTTCGATTAGGGAAGCTCTGATTCAATCGGCAAGGGCTGGCAGCGAGAGATTTTTCTTCAGGCGAAAGTTCAGAAAGTGAAGGAATACTGGATGTATTTCTCACTTTTTGAACTGCACGACTGGGGGAAAAGATCCGCTGTCCGGCCGCAGACGATTGATTCAGCGTTTCCTTAGGGCAGCACCGCACAATTCGGCAAGAAGTCTCAGACAGGATTTTTGTCCCAATTCAAAGTTTGGAAAACGAAGGAATACTGTATGTATTTCTCGTTTTTCAAACTGAAGAAGTGGGGCAAAAAGACGGCTGAGACTCGCAGACGCAATTGTGCGGTGTTGCCTTAGGTTTTCCGAATGAATCTCTCCCTGCACTTGGGGCAGGTGATGGCAATTTTTCCCTTTCCTCTGGGGACCCGCACCATCTGATGGCACTTGGGGCAGTCAAAATACTTGTTTTTCCGGTCCTTCAGCCGGTCAAAAAACTGGAGGAACTTCCGGTTCTCCTGATACCGTTTATAGGTATTCCGGGACAGGGAGCGGCAAATGGCCCAGATCATCAGACCGTAGCTGAGAACCGTAAAGATCAGGTCCCACATGACGGACTTGCTCCACACCGACAGCAGGCTCACAAACAGGCCCGCGCACAAGATCACCATATTCAGCCTGTCCGTGCCGTAGCGCCCCGCCATAAAGCGGCTCAGACCCATCCGCATTTTCATGCCAAACTGCCTCAGCCAGTTGCCAATCCCATTCATAAAAATCACCCTCAAAGATACCGTTTTTACTATTATATTGCAAAATAGTTCGAATGCAACCGATGAAGGGGAAAGTTTACGGATTGTTTAAGATTTCATTAAGCAGGATTTTCCAGCGGTTTTCCCTTGGCTTGCGGCAAAAAATATGCTATAATAACCGCTAAGCGGTTATTATAACAGAAATCGCCATTTTCCGCCCCGGCTCCGCCGAAAACGAAAACATGGCGATCGGATGCCATTTCGCTTTGCTCTATGGGTTTATAAAAACTCGAAACGTTTTCGAAGGGGAGGTGAGACCGTGAAACTTCTGGAATATCTATTTGAAGATTTCCCCGACGAACTGACGGAGGAAATTTCCGACGGTCTGGAGGACGCGGTTTCCGACGACCAGGAGCAAGCCCCTGTCATTTCCGAAGAAGAGGAACCGGACTTCTCCCAGGGAATGCCGGAACTGATCTACACCCAGGCCGGGAAAGCGCCCGCCCCATCTTCCACACCGCCGCCCACCCGTCCCCGGGTCCAGCCCACCTTCATTATGGGCCTGATCGCGGCACTGTCTCTGGCCCTGCTGCTTACCATGGTGGTGCTGTGCCTGCCCTACTTCGGCGACCACAACGAAGACCCGGAGGCAATGATTCACCACTATAGCGACTCTATGCAGACCGAGCCTGCCAGGGAGACCATTCTGGAGCCCACCATTTCCGAAACGGAACCGGAAAACCCCACCATTCCCCCGGACCCCAATCCCTACGGGCGGAACGACTTTCAGTATAACAGCCATAACTACCTGCTGCTGCAAAACCTACACAGCTCCCCCGGGGTGGACGTCTCCGCCTTCCAGGGAGACATCCACTGGAAGAAGGTAGCCTCCTCCGGCATTGAGTTTGCCATCGTCCGGCTGGGCTATCGGGGCTACGAATCCGGCAAGCTGGTGGAGGACGAATACGCGAAAAAGAACCTGGACGGCGCTGCCGGGGCCGGACTAAAGGTTGGGGCCTATTTCTTCTCCCAGGCTCTGACGCTGAAGGAGGTGGACGAAGAGGTGGACTTCATGCTGGAAATCCTGGGAGAGCAGCATCTGGATATGCCCGTGGTGCTGGACTGGGAGATTCCCGCCGCCACTGCCCGGACAGCCAATATGGACGCCCGGAGCCTGACGGACATCCAGCATCACTTCATCGACCGGATGACAGAGCTGGGATATCAGCCCATGGTCTACTTCAACTGGCACCAGTCGGAAAACCTCTATTATCTGGCGGAGCTGGAGCACGCCCCCTTCTGGCTGGCCCTGTACCAGGACCGGATGACCTATCCCTGGGCGGTGGACATGTGGCAGTATACCGACAAGGGGTCTGTGCCAGGAATCAACGGCAATGTGGATTTGAATGTATATATGCCCGGCTAGGCCAAATAGAATCGAAGCGCCGCCTCATTCGAGGCGGCGCTTTTCAAAATCTTGGGGCTTAGTACATTCCGCCGCCCTGGGCAGCCGCGGCGGCCGCAGCGGCATCAGCAGCGGGATCGGGCTTATCCGCCACCAGAGACTCAGTGGTCAGGACGCAGCCGGCGATGGATGCGGCGTTCTCCAGAGAGGAACGGGTGACCTTGGTGGGATCCACGATACCAGCAGGGATCATGTCCACATATTCCTCAGTGTAGGCGTTGTAGCCGAAGCCAGCCTTCTCGGAGGAGCGGATCTTCTCATAGACCACGCTGCCGTCCACGCCGGCATTCTCGGCGATCTGACGGATGGGAGCCTGGAGCGCGGCGGCGATGATCTTGGCGCCGGTCTTCTCATCACCGTGGAGGGTAGCGATCAGCGCTTCCACAGCGGCAATGGCGTTGACCTGAGCGGTGCCGCCGCCGGCTACGATGCCTTCCTCAACGGCAGCCCGGGCAGCGTTCAGAGCGTCCTCCACACGGAGCTTCCGCTCCTTCATGGCGACCTCGGTCTGGGCGCCCACCTTGATGACGGCTACGCCGCCGGAAAGCTTAGCCAGACGCTCCTGGAGCTTCTCCCGGTCATAGTCGGAGGTGGTGGTGGCAATAGCGGAACGGATCATGTGAGCACGGGCAGCGATGTCCTCGGAGCTGCCGTCGCCGTCTACGATGGTGGTGTTGTCCTTGGTGACCACGATCTGACGGCAATGGCCCAGGTCGGTCATCTGGGCGTCGGCCAGCTCCATGTTCAGCTCGCTGGAGATGACGGTACCGCCGGTGAGAACGGCGATATCCTGGAGCATTTCCTTCCGGCGGTCGCCGAAGCCGGGGGCCTTGACGCAGACCACATTGAAGCGGCCCTGGAGACGGTTCAGAAGCAGAGTAGCCAGAGCGTCGCCCTCCACATCCTCAGCAATGATCATCAGCTTCCGGCCGGACTTGACGATAGGCTCCAGAATGGGCAGGATATCCTGGATAGAGGCGATCTTCTTGTCGGTGATCAGGATATAGGCATCGTCCAGGACGGCCTCCATCTTATCGGTATCGGTGACCATGTAGGGGGAGATATAGCCCCGGTCAAACTGCATCCCTTCCACCACGTCCAGGCCAGTCTCGGCGGTCTTAGATTCCTCAATGGTGATGACGCCCTCGGTGCCCACCTTCTCCATAGCCTCGGCAATCAGAGCGCCAATGGCCTCGTCGCCGGAAGAAACCGCGCCGACTCTCGCGATGGCGGCAGAATCGGACACGGGAACGGAGTGCTCCTTGATAGAAGCAACAGCGGCAGCCACAGCCTTGTCAATGCCCTTGCGCATGACCATGGGGTTGGCGCCGGCGGACAGGTTCTTCAGGCCCTCCCGGGTGATGGCCTGGGCCAGCAGGGTAGCGGTGGTGGTGCCGTCGCCGGCCACGTCGTTGGTCTTGGTGGCAACTTCCCGGATGAGCTGAGCGCCCATGTTCTCAAAGGGATCCTCCAGCTCCACTTCCTTGGCGATGGTCACGCCGTCGTTGGTGATCAGGGGAGCGCCGTACTTCTTGCCCAGAACCACGTTCCGGCCCTTGGGGCCCAGTGTTACCTTCACGGTATTGGCCAGCTGGTCAATGCCGCTTTGCAGTGCCTTGCGGGCTTCTTCGCCGTAAACAATCATTTTCGCCATGATATATTTCCTCCTTAGTCAGTCACAACAGCCAGGATGTCATCCTGCTTGACGAATTTGTATTCCTGCTTGTCGATGGTCACATCAGTGCCAACGAACTTACCCACAACCACCTTGTCCCCAACGGACACGGTCATGGTCACATCCTTGGTGCCGGGGCCGACGGAAACGACCTCGTAGATGGCGGGCTTTTCCTTGTTGGTGGTGGCCAGAATGATGCCGGAGGCCGTAGTCTCCTGTGCCTCATGGGCTTTGAGCAGCACGTTGTCTGCCATGGGTTTCAGTTTCATAGATTGTTCCTCCATACAAATTGTATTTAGACCGGGGCTTGCGCTCCTATTATCTACCGGTTTAGCACTCTTTCTTTCTGAGTGCTAATACATAATACCGCAAACCGTAAAAAAAAGCAAGAGGTAATTTGGAAGAATCCGTAAATAATTTATTAACTTGGCATCTGAAATTTTGCGTAGGGTAAAAAAGAACACCAGCCCAGGTTTTTTAGGCTGGTGTTTTCGATTCAGCGAGGGAAGATCTTGCGCTTTCTGTCACTGCGTGATACAATGATGGCGCAAGGTGCGGCGGTCAACTCCGAAAGGAGGAGACGCCCATGAGTACGGAAGCTGTGGTTCAGTTACTTATTCTGGTAATTGCGGCTATCGCGCTGGGCAACCAGTTAGCGAAATAGCCGCCCCCACACCCTAGCGAGAAGCGGCAATTTCACCCATCTTGTGTTGACCGTCTTCCCGCCTAGAACGGGGACAGCCTTGCCCCATGGGGGATCTGACCATCCCCTATGGGTTACCTTTACTTTACCACACCCGGCCTGAAAAGTCAAGGCCGGGTGTTTCTTTCCGGCAATCCATTCTCCCGGTCCCAGATCAGCAGCAGGCTTCCTTTCTCCACGGAAATCTCCGCCTCCGCTCCCGTAAAGTGGTTGCTGGCTCCTAGCGGGAAGCCGCTGGTCAGGGCCGCGTTTTCCAAAGGATAATACAGCCCCCGTTCCGTCACCCCCTGGGCGTCCGGCCCTACGCAGAATACGGAAATGGTGCCCGTTGCTCCGGCGGGGAAACGTATACGCCCGTTCTTTACAACTGTAAGGATATAGTCCTTTCCCACAAGGTAGCCCCAGGCTCCATGCTCCGCCAGAAAGTGGAGAGTCTGCACATTGGCAAAGGTATGATCCAGCCTTGGGCCATCCAGGCCGCCATAAATGAGAAATTCCCGGAAGCCCCGCGCCAACCCATGGCGCACTGCCAGCATGGCATCCGTATCGTCCTTCTCCACCGGGAAGACGTTGGCCCCGGCGGGCGTGTACCCCAGGGAATCGAAGTCCCCCAGGATGGCATCCGGCGTTATCCCCAGCTTTTCCGTATGCTGAAAGCCCCCGTCCGCGGCAATCACATAGTCCTCTTCCCCGATAGGGTCTATGAGGGAATCAAACCCGACGGCGCAGAAAATCACACATCGTTTCATAGATATTCCTTTCCCAATGAAAAAACCGGCTTGCGCCGGTTTTTTCTTATCATCCTTAGCAGTAGAAGTCCCGGATCTTCTTCGCCCGGCTGGGATGGCGCAGCTTCCGGATGGCCTTGTTTTCGATCTGACGAATCCGCTCCCGGGTCACACCGAAAATCTGGCCCACTTCCTCCAGGGTGTGGGTCCGGCCGTCGTACATACCGAAGCGCATCCGCAGCACGTCCGCTTCCCGCTCCGTCAGGGTATCCAAAATTTCCTTCAAAGCCTCGGCAAGCAATGCGTTAGAGGTGGCGTCGGCAGGGCCGGGGGTTCGCTCGTCTTCCACGAAGGAGCCGATAGAGGTATCCTCTTCATCGCCCACGGGGGTGTCCAGGGACAGGGTGTCGGCGGCGGTGCGGTTGGCCTCGATGATCTTCTCCACAGGTAGGTTCAGTTCCGCGGCGATTTCCTCCACGGTAGGTTCTCTGCCCAGCTCCTGAACCAGCTTCCGGTTGCACCGGGTGGCCTTGTTGATGACCTCTACCATATGCACCGGGACCCGAATGGTCCGGGCCTGGTCGGCGATGGCACGGGTGATGGCCTGCCGGATCCACCAGGTGGCATATGTAGAGAATTTGTTTCCCTTTGTCCAGTCAAACTTATCCACCGCCCGGATCAGGCCCGTATTACCCTCCTGGATCAGATCCAGAATGTGCAGCCCTCTGCCAGAATACTTCTTGGCGATGGAAACCACCAGCCGGAGGTTTGCCTCCGTCAGCTTGTTCTTTGCCTCCTGGTCCCCTTCGGACACCCGTTTGGCAAGCTCAATTTCCTCGTCGGCGGACAGAAGCTTTACCTGGCCGATCTCCTTCAGATACATCCGGACAGGGTCATCCAGGCTGTATTCCGCCGCCAGATCCACGGGGTCAATCAGTTCTTCCTCTTCCAGGCCGGCCAGATCGATGTCTCCATCCACGTCCAGACCCAGGTCATCGTTACCCAGATCCAGTTCCAGGTCCGCCGTGACCACCTGGATGTTCATGTCGTCCAGCCGGTCATAAATTTCCTCGATCTTCTCCGGGGTCAGCTGCATTTTTTCCAGCTGGGCATTCAGGTCTGCGGCCCGGATGATGCCTTCCTTCTTGCCCTGGGCAATCAGGTTCTGTAAAGCGGCCTGAACGTCCTCCATTCCGGGCTTTACGGGTTTCTTGGGTGTACTACTCATAGCTGTGTCTCCCTCTATATTCTATGGAAAAGTGATGTTTTCTTATGTGATAAGACTATACTCCGGTTTTTTTTCGGCGGCAAGGGGCTTTCTTCCTTAAGTTTTTCCCTTTTGAAAAAATTTTGGGCAGCGCCTCATAATGGGGCAAGTGCTTTCGGCGATAGATTTTGCGCCAAGCGAAAGTTCGGAAAACCGAGGAATACTGGATGTATTTCCGGTTTTTTGAACTGGACGATTGGGGAAAAAGATCCGCTGAAAGCCGCAGATCCCATTATGTGGCGTTGCCATCACTTTTCAAGGACAGTTTTCCCCAGATTTCGGGCAAACATACAGTTTACTTTTTGGCATTTTTTCGGTATAATGGAGGATGAAATATTCTGTCTGTACCCCGAGGAGCGACCTTTATGACCGACTTATCGAAGATCCGAAATTTTTCCATTATCGCCCATATTGATCACGGCAAGTCCACCCTGGCAGACCGGCTTCTGGAGGAATGCGACGCCATCGACCGGCGGATCCGGGCGGAGCAGCTTTTAGACTCCATGGAATTGGAGCGGGAGCGGGGCATCACCATCAAGGCCACCGCCGCCACCTTAAGCTACACCGCCGACAATGGGTTAGTCTATGACTTAAACCTTATTGACACCCCGGGCCATGTGGACTTTAACTATGAGGTCTCCCGGTCTCTGGCCGCCTGCGAAGGGGCGGTGCTGGTGGTAGACGCCTCCCAGGGCGTGGAGGCCCAGACCCTGGCAAATACCTATCTGGCCATTGACGCGGGATTGGAAGTCCTGCCGGTCATCAATAAGATCGACCTGCCCTCTGCCCGTCCCCAGGAGGTCAAGGCGGAAATCGAGGACATCATCGGTCTTCCCGCCGAGGACGCCCCGGAGATCTCCGCCAAAAACGGCATCAACATTCATTCCGTCCTGGAAATGATTGTCCGGGATGTGCCCGCCCCCAAGGGAGATCGGAACGCGCCTTTACAGGCCCTGATCTTCGACAGCCAGTACGATTCCTACCGTGGGGTCATCGTCTACACCCGGGTGAAGGCCGGTACGGTCAGGCCCGGCATGGACATTCAGATGATGGCCACCGGAGCGGTTTACAAGGTGGTGGAAGTCGGCACCATGAGCCCCGGCGCCCTGGTTCCCGCTGAGGCCCTGGGAGCAGGGGAGGTGGGCTATATCACTGCCTCCATCAAAACCGTGGCGGACACCCGGGTGGGCGACACCATTACCGGGGCGGAAAACCCGGCCGCCGAACCCCTCCCCGGCTACCGGCCCGTGCAGCCCATGGTCTTCTCCGGCATCTATCCCGCCGACGGGGCCAAATATCAGGACCTGCGGGAAGCCCTGGAGAAGCTGAAGCTCAACGACGCCTCCATGAGCTATGAGTTGGAAAGCTCTATCGCCCTAGGCTTTGGTTTCCGGTGCGGCTTCCTGGGACTGCTGCACATGGAGATCATCCAGGAGCGACTGGAGCGGGAATATAACCTGGACCTGATCACCACCGCCCCCAACGTGGTCTACCGGGTGACCAAGACCTCCGGGGAAACCATGCTGGTCTTCACCCCCCTGGACTTCCCGGATCCCATGGAGATTCAGCTGGCGGAGGAGCCCTACGCCAAGGTCAGCGTCATTGCCCCCCAGGAGTATGTGGGGAATATCATGGACCTGTGCCAGAATCGCCGGGGGGAATTTAAGGACATGGTGTACCTGGATGCCAGCCGGGTGGAGCTTCACTACGAAATGCCTCTGAATGAAATCATTTACGACTTCTTTGACGCCCTGAAATCCCGGACCCGGGGCTATGGCAGCCTGGACTACGAACTCATTGGCTACCGGCCCAGCAAGCTGGTGAAGCTGGACATCCTGTTAAACGGTGAGATCGTGGACGCTCTCAGCTTTATCCTCTTTGCGGACAACGCCTACCCCCGCGCCCGGAAGATCTGTGAAAAGCTGAAGGACAATATCCCCCGTGCCCAGTTTGAGATCCCCATTCAGGCGGCCATCGGCGGCAAGATCATTGCCCGGGAGACCATCAAGGCCCTGCGCAAGGATGTGCTGGCCAAGTGCTATGGCGGCGACATCACCCGAAAGAAGAAGCTGCTGGAAAAGCAGAAGGAAGGCAAGAAGCGGATGCGTACCTTCGGTACCGTGTCCGTGCCCAGCGAAGCGTTCATGGCCGTACTCAAATTGGATGAAGAATAATCCCATTCCGGAGGTAAATTATGCCCATTCTGACGAAACGAAGCAACAAAACCCCCTTGGGGCTGTATATTCACGTTCCCTTCTGCCGCAGCAAGTGCCAATACTGTGACTTTTACTCCCTGGCCACCAAGGACGACAAGCTGATTGACGGCTATCTGGACGCCGTATGCGATCACATCAAGGAGGCGGGAGAACTGGCCCCCGGCTATAAGGTGGACACCGTTTATTTTGGCGGCGGCACCCCTACCTTCTTCGGCGCCGACGGCATGGCCGTGATTCTCACCGCCATCCGCCGGAACTTTGATGTGGACAACAGCGCCGAAATCACCTTTGAGGCAAACCCGGATTCCGTGTCCGACCGTCTCCTGCACCGGCTCCGCGCCGAGGGCTTTAACCGGGCCAGCCTCGGTATTCAGTCCGATGACGATGAGATGCTGAAAAAGCTGGGCCGCCCCCACAGCTACGCCCAGGCCGTGACCGCCTACCAGCGGATTCGGAAGGCGGGCTTCCGGAACGTGTCCGTGGACCTGATGTACGGCCTGCCCGGTCAGACCCTGGCCCAGTGGCAGGAGACCTTGGATAACGTCCTGCGGCTGCTGCCGGAGCACGTGAGCTGCTACGGCCTGCGGGTCGAAGAGGGCACCCCCTTCTGGGACTACAAGGAAATGCTGAACCTTCCCGACGACGACACCCAGGCGGAAATGTACCTGTCCGCCGTGGAAACCCTCCGGGGCCGGGGCTTCCGTCAGTATGAGATTTCCAACTTCTGCCGGAAGGGTCTTGTTTCCAAGCACAACATGAAATACTGGACCGGCGGGGAATACCTGGGCTTCGGCCCCGGGGCCTCCTCGGACTTTGCCGGAAAGCGATTTACCCTGAAGCGGGATCTGCAAGCCTATATTACCGCCATCCGGGAAGGCGGCAATATCATGGAGGACATTCAGGAGATTCCCGTCCGGGAGCGGGCAGGGGAGTACCTGATGCTTAGGCTCCGCACCAGCGTGGGCATCAGCGCCACGGAGTACGAGCGGATGTTCATGCTGCCCTTTGCCCCGTTGGAAGAGGTGCTGGAGAAGCGCCGCCGGTACTTCCACGCCACCCAAAATGATTCCGGCCGGTGGGTACTGACCCCGAAGGGGTATCTGGTAAGCAATGACATCATCACGGATTTGCTGCTGGCCCAGGACGGGTCGGAACCCCTGCGGCGGATTTAAGGCAACACCGCATAATGG
>DLAP01000090.1:5553-7492 GCA_002493965.1 Clostridiales bacterium UBA7044 | reverse complement strand
AAGTTCCCATTGTGCGGTGTTGCCTTAAGATAAGATAACAGAAAGATCAGGACTTTGCGCGTCCTGATCTTTCTTGATTATGGGCACGAAACCTTCTGGCAGGGAAACGCTGGTTTTATCGGCATAAGTTCCCCCAAAAAATTTTTCGTTTCCTGTAGAAAGCCAGAAAAAGATATGCTACAATATAGAAAAAATTTTTACGGAGGAAAGCACATATGAGAGGCATCCCTTCTCTGATTACCGACATCCGCAAAAGCGTCTTCACTGAGGTGGCCCGGATGGCCTATTCCGGCGGCGATTACACCCAGGCGGAAGACCTGCCCTACAAAATCGTCCCCGGCGACCAGCCCCTCCACCGGGAATCCATTTTCCTGGAGCGGGCCATTGCCGGCGAGCGTGTGAGACTTGCCATGGGCCTGGGCATCCGGCCCATTCAGACCCGCACCCTGATGACCGAAGGCATGGATGCCGCCGCCGTCGCCGAGCAGTATTATGAGCCGCCTCTGGTCAACATCATCCCCTACGCCTGCCACGCCTGCCCCACCAACCAGTACCGGGTGACGGAGAACTGCCAGAACTGTCTGGCCGCCTCCTGCCAGCAGGTCTGCCCCAAGGGCGCTGTCTCCTTTGTCAACGGCAAGAGCCAGATTGACCCGGGTAAGTGCATCAAGTGCGGCAAGTGCGCCGCTGCCTGCTCCTACAACGCCATCATCCACATGGAGCGTCCCTGCGCCGCCTCCTGCGGCATGGACGCCATCGGCTCCGATGAGCATGGCCGGGCCGTCATCAACCAGGACAAGTGCGTGGCCTGCGGCCAGTGCCTGGTGTCCTGCCCCTTTGGCGCCATTGTGGACAAGGGCCAGATTTTCCAGGTGATTCAGTCCATTTTGAAGGGCGACAAGGTCATCGCCGTTGTGGCCCCTGCCTTCATTGGTCAGTTCAGCGGCGGTGTCACCCCAGGCAAGTTTGTGGCCGCCATGAGACAGCTGGGCTTCGCCCGGATCACCGAGGTAGCCGTGGGCGCGGATATGTGCACCATTGAGGAGGCCAAGGACTTTTTGGAGAAGGTTCCCTCCCAGCAGAACTACATGGCTACCTCCTGCTGCCCCGCCTGGCACGCCATGATCTCCAAACTCTTCCCCGGAGAGATGAACAAGATCTCCATGACCCTGACCCCCATGGTATTCACCGCCCGGCTGATGAAGAAGAAGTACCCTGGCTGTAAAGTGGTCTTTGTAGGTCCCTGCGCCGCCAAAAAGCTGGAGGCCATCCGGGAGAACATCCGCTCCGACGTGGACTTCGTGCTGACCTTTGAGGAATTGCAGGGAATGTTTGAGGCAAAGGAGATCGACTTTGACGCCATCGAACCCATGGAGGACCTGAACGAGGGTACCGGCGCGGGCCGCGGCTTCGCCGTCTCCGGCGGTGTTGCCGGGGCGGTTGCCGACCTCGTCCGCGCGGAACACCCGGACATGGAACTGAAAATCGCCAACGCCGAGGGGCTTCGGGACTGCCGAAAGCTGATGCTGATGGCCAAGGCCGGAAAGTATAACGGCTACCTGCTGGAGGGCATGGCCTGTCCCGGCGGATGCGTGGCCGGTCCCGGCACCAACCTGGCCGTGGATAAGGCAGCCAAGTTCGTGGAGAAGTACAAGAAGGAAGCCAAGCACGCCTCCCCCATGGAAAGCGCCTACCGGGAAGTAGGCGAAGATCTGGATTAAGACCCATTGGATAAAAACACCGCCGGTTCCTGGAAGGGAATCGGCGGTATGTTATTTCATTTTTCTGAGTGCCCATCAGGTTAAACCACCAAAGCCTTCCCCTCTGGGGAAGGTCAGCGTGTCAAAAAAGGCACAAAATCAAGCTGTCATTGCGAACCATGCCGCAGCATGGTGTGGCAATCCCCCGAAATAAGGGGAACACCTGGCTTTCTTGCTTA
>DLAP01000090.1:0-5239 GCA_002493965.1 Clostridiales bacterium UBA7044 | reverse complement strand
GCCAGTGGCAGTTATTCCATAATTTCCTGCGCACTGGCTCACAATGACACGGTTTTTCCACAGCCTGGCCTTCCCCTCTGGGGAAGGCTTTGGGTGCTGCATTAGACTTTTTCCTGATATTCCCGGATCAGTTCCCCAAAAATCGGTAAACTCCCAACAATTTTCTCGTAGCTGACGCAATAGCAGATCCGGAAATACCCGGGGCACCCAAATCCGTCTCCCGGGACCACCAGCAGATCCTTCTCCTTCGCCCGCTGGGAAAATTCGTTGGCATCCCCGCCGGGGGCTTTGATGAACAGATAGAAGGCCCCGTCCGGCTTTGCCATTTCGTAGCCCTGGGCAGTCAGCCCCTCATAAAGAGTCTTCCGGTTCCGGTCGTAGCTATCAAGGTCCGGGCGAAGATGGGCACACCGGGCAATCACCTTCTGCCACAGGGAGGGGGCGCAGACGTGGCCGGAAGCTCTGGCTGCCCCTGCGATAGCGGCGTAGAGCATCTGGCTGTCCTCCGCCTGCCTGGGAACGTAAACATAGCCGATCCGCTCCCCCGGCAGGGACAGAGACTTGGAATAGGAATAGCAGATCACCGTATTCCGGTACAGTTCCGGCACAAAGGGCACTTCCACCCCGTAGGCAAGTTCCCGGTAGGGCTCATCGGAAACAATATAGATGGGATGGCCGTATTCCTGAGATTTACGCACCAGCACCTGGCTCAGCCAGGTCAGGGTTTCCCGAGTGTAAACTACGCCGGAAGGGTTATTGGGGGAGTTAATCAGTACCGCCTGAGTGTGGGGGGTAATCCGCTTTTCCACCGCTTCCAGGCAGATCTGGAAATCCGGCACATCCGGGGGCACCACCCGGAAGGAAAGCCCCGCCTCTTCCGCAAAGGGCTTGTATTCCGGGAAATAGGGGGCAATGGTGAGCACTTCCCCACCGGGAACCGCCAGGGCCCGAAACACCGCCGTAAGCTCCGGCGCGGCGCCGCAGCCCAGGAAAAATTCCTCCGGCTGGGTGGAAACGCCATACCGGGCGTTTAAGTCATCGGAAATCGCCTTCCGGGTCTCATAATCGCCCACGGCGGAGGTGTAGCCATGAACCTTCAGGGAATCGGTGTCCGAGAGAATTGCCCGGACGGCTTCGTTCACCTCTTTGGGAGAGGGAATGGAAGGGTTGCCCAAAGAGTAGTCATAGACCTTTTCTTCCCCAACAATTGCCGCCCGCTGGCGGCCATATTCAAACAAATCCCGGATGCAGGAGCGGTTGGCTCCCAGGGCATAAGCGTTCTGGTTAATCATGGTTTTTCCTTCTTTCTTGCGGTACCTGGGGAGTATTGGACTTACTCCACGTAAAGGGGTTTCGCCGGATCATAGCCCTGAGGCTTGTAGCGTACAGACCCGATGGGTTTTCCCTCCACGCCATACTTGGCATTGTAGCCGAACAGATTTACATAACGTTCCAAATCGTCCTTTTCCCGCTCCATTTCTTCCATCACCGCTACAGTGGCAAGCACGTCGTCCACCGCCCGGTGAGAGTTGACCACCTTGCCGCTGAGGCCATACACCTCAATGGCGTTGCAAAGCCGGTGGGGATAGCTGTGCCGGTCCTTATACACGGTGAGCAGGTCCAGCTTGTCTTTCCCCTTCAAAATGGCGGGGTCCCCGTCCCGGAGGAGCATATAGAACAGGAAGCTCAGGTCAAAATGGGCGTTATAGGCAAGCAGCAGGGTATTTCCCGCAATCAGTTCCCCGATATCCCGGCAGACCCGGGTCTTGGGCAGGCCCCGCTCCCGTAGGTCCTGGGTGGAAATACCGGTGAGCTGTTCAATCTTCGGCGGCACAAAGCCTCCGGCGGACAGGGCCACCAGCTCGTCATACTCCCGCACCACCTGGGCCTTCCCATCCACCTGCTCCACCGCCACGGCGGCAAACTCAATGATCTCATCCCGGTTATACTGCAGACCCGTGGTCTCCGTATCGAACAGGACCAGCCGGTCATACTTCGAAAACAGCTTGCTGAAATTGGACATTTTCTCTTTCTCCTGTCTATGTTATGGTCTTCTCAAAAAAGTCCGGAGAGAAGCCCTTATTTTATTCTCAGTTCCATGGCCCGCTGGGCTTTGCTTTTGGGTTCCGGCTCCAAATGGAAACGCTGTGCCAGGCTTTGGGCAAATGCAGCGGCGTCCTCTTCTCCGCCGGATTTCCATTCCACTTCCAATTCGCAGAAGGGCCGCTCCCGGTCTCCCGCCAGAAAGCACCCCTGATCCAGAGCCAGCTCCACGCCGCACCGGGGCAGTTCAATCAAAGCCGCCAGCCTGGTAAACCGGGCTGCGCAGACCGCCGCAAGGCCGGATTCCGTCAGGGCTTTCAGTTCCACCGGAGCGCCAAGTTTACATAATTTTTCTATTATTTCCGAAGGATTGCATTTTGTCTCCCACTCGCCCCGGCTGCCGTCAGGCAGGGGCGTTTTCAGGGTATAGACTGCCACACCATTTTCCAGGCGGCGGCGCAGCATCCATTTCCTGCTTTGCAGGGCTTCATCCGGGGTGTCAAAATAGGTCGTCTCCATGGTGATGGCAGTAAAGCCGGAATACAGCTTTTGAATCTCCTTCAACACCTGGGAACTTGCACGGTATTTCCATTCCACTTCCCGTCCCATAGGCTCACCCTCTTTCCCCGATCCCGAATTTACTACATTATACATCTTCGCAGGCCGGTATGCAAGAAACTTTCTCACCGGTCCCCATTGCGACGGAATATTTTTCCCCGCCGTGATAGTATCAGCCTATCTTGAAGAAAGGCAGGGATGTACGAATGATGGTGTCCATGGAAACGTACTTGCGGCGGGGGAAGCGGGAGGTGCAAAGGCTCCTGCTGGATCCCCGGATCCGGGGAGGAGGGATGCTCCTGTTCTGGGGCGGCTGTGGATTTCTCTTTAGCGCGGCCAGCATTCTGGGCTATCCCACCCCCCTGGTCATGGGGCTGATCTGCGCCATGTCCGGCTGGCAGGCGACCTTTGCCGCGCTGGGGGCCATGATCGGCTATCCGGTATTCTGGGGTCTGGCAGGGAACATCGGCCTGTGCTGGACCGCCGCCGGGGGGCTGCTGGCAGTGCTGCTGGGAAAGCGGGAAGAAAAACGCCTGATGCCCATTCTCCTTCCCGCTATCGCCGCGCTGCTCACCGCCGTCACCGGGGTCATTTTTCAGTTTTTTCTGGGGCAGCAGACGCCGGTGATGATTTACCTAATCCAGGTTGCCGCCGCGCTGCTGGGCGGAATGCTGTTTACCCAGGCCCTTTCCTGCCGTGACGCCATTACGGACTGGCTGGTGGGCGGGGTAGCGGTATTCGCTCTTGCCCAGGTCGCCCCAAAACCCTGGCTGAGCCTGGGGTACCCAATCACGGGCCTGCTGGCCGTGGGGGGCGCCTTTCCCGCGGCGGCGCTGGCGGGATTGGGGCTGGATCTGGCCCAAGTCACCGCCGTACCCATGGCCGCCGCCATGAGTATCGCCTATTTTCTGCGGATGCTCCCTTTCGGAAAACGCTGGTTAAAAGGCGCTTCTCCGGGGGCTTCCTATCTCGCCGTCATGATCCTCTGCGGGATCCGGGACCCCACACCCATCCCGGGGTTGGTGCTGGGGGGCATGGCGGGGTTGCTGCTTCCCCAGAAAACAGAGCTTTACCACCGCCGGGGAGAAACGGGAGCCGCCCAGGTCCGGCTGGAAATGGGCGCGGAAATGATGAATGCCACCGGGCATTTGATTGCGGAAATGGAACCGCCGCCTATCGACGAATTTGCCCTGCTGGAGAAGGTCCGCTCCCGGGCCTGCGAAAGCTGCAGCGCCCGGAAAAGCTGCACCCAGAAGGATCTGCTGACCCGGGATTTTCTCGAAAACCCTTTGGACGCCGACTGCCGCAAGCCCGGGCGGCTGATCCCGGAGCTGCACCGTGCCCAGGACCAGCTCCGATATCTGAAAGCGGACCGCCAGCGGCGGCAGGACTACCGGGGAGCGCTCATGCAGCAGTACCGTTTTTTCGGGGATTATCTCCGGTCTCTTGCGGACAGGCTTCCCCGCCGGGGAGAGGAGCCGGTGGCAGACTTCCGCATCCAGGTTTCCGCCCGTTCCCAGAGCAAGGAGCGGGCCAACGGGGATCGGTGCCTGGCCTTCGCCGGGTCTGGATGCCGGTATTACGTCCTCCTTTGCGACGGAATGGGAACCGGCTTGGGAGCGGCCCAGGAGGGGCTTACGGCGGCAAGGTATCTACGGCAGATGATTCTTGCCGGGTTCCCGCCCCAGCACGCCCTCCAGTCCTACAACAGCTTTCTTGCCCTGCGGGGGGCCGCGGGCGCGGTGACGGCAGATCTGGCAGAGGTCCGCCTGGATACCGGAATTGTCACAATCTTTAAATGGGGCGCCGCCCCCTCCTGGGTGCTGACCCGAAAAGGGGCAGAAAAAATTGGGACAGCCACGCCCCCGCCCGGGATTGCCATAACGGGAACCCGGGAAACGGTGGAGAAGCTGTCCCTGCGCCGGGGGGAGGTGCTGATCTTACTCAGCGATGGCGTGGACGGAGAGGTTGCCCTGCGCCAATCTGATTTGACTCCGGACTGGCCGCCTGGGGAGCTGGCGGCGAAAATTCTGGAGAGCGGCCGGGGGAAGGTGGAAGATGACGCAACCGCAGCGGTAATCCGCCTTGTTCCCACCGGCTTGTCCATATCATAGCACACTTCTAAGGAAAAAGCTGTCGAAACACAACATTTGGGAGGATAAATTCTGGAAAAATCACAAGATGTGGGAAACGCCTTCTTTCAGCCGGCGAAAGGGCTTTCCCTGTCAGATCGGTTTTCTTCTCCCAGGGGTTTCCCATCCATGGCAGCGCACCGGGTTGGCCCTGACCGGGCTTGGCCGTTTTGGAAACCATCCGAAATTTCCTTCTTTGCGGAACTACCTTTGCTCCGGTGTCCTTTTACATAGGCCGGGAGCATAGCCACTGCTATGGCTGAATATCCGCAACGCAGGATTCTTTGGATGGGACGAAAAACGCAATGAAAGTTTCCCGATTTCGCGAATCATGGTACAGGAACGCTTTGGGAAAAATTCTTCTTCCCATTTGTCATTGAAATGATGATGCGCCCCCTCCGAAAAATGGAGGGGGCGTCAGCGTTATTTTTCTGATTATTCTTAAGGCAACACCGCACAATGGGAACTTCGGCTTTCGCCGGATCTTTTGCTCCATCTGTGCAGTT
>DLAP01000038.1 GCA_002493965.1 Clostridiales bacterium UBA7044 | reverse complement strand
AGCCAGGTGTTCCTCTTATTCCGGGGGATTGCCACACCATGCTGCTGCATGGTTCGCAATGACAGCTTGATTTTGAGCTTTTTTTGACACGCTGAGCCCCGGCGATGAAAATCGCCGGGGCCCTTCTATTCGTTTTTCGCAAGGATTATAGCGCATTCAGCTGCACAAAGAAGGTATTGATCCCCTCGCTGCTTTCCGCCCAGATCTTTCCTCCATGGGCCTCCACGATTGCTTGGGCGATGGGAAGCCCCAGGCCGTAGCTGCCGCCCATGGTCCGCGCCTTATCGATGCGGTAGAAGCGCTTGAAGATGTTTTTCAGGTCCTCATGGCTGATGGCCTGCCCGGGGCTTGCCACACTGAACAGAATATGGCTCCCCTTCCGCTGTGCCCGGAGATATACCGTCCCTTCCGGAGTGGAATACTTGGCTCCGTTGTCCAGCAGAATCTCCGCCACCTGGCGCAGGTGGGAGGCGCTGCCATGGACGAACAGGTTCTGTTCTATTTCCGTTTCCAGAGTCAGCCCCTTTTCAAAGTAGACGGGCTCAAAGGGAAGGGCAGCATCTGTCAGCAGTTCACTGAAGTTTAGCCGGGTGAACTCCATTTTCGACGTGCCGTTGTCCGCCCGGGCCAGATCTAAGAGACTTTCCACCAGCCTCCGCATTTGGTGGGACATGGCGAGGATGCCCGAGGCACAGGCCGCTTTCTGGCCTTCCCCGCAGGACCCGTCCGTCAGAAGCTCCGCATTGGTCGTAATCACGGTGAGTGGCGTTTTCAGTTCGTGGGAGGCATCCGCCACAAACTGCTTTTGCTGCTTCCAGGCCTTCTCCACCGGGGCGGTGGCCCACCGGGACAGAAGCACGCTCAGCCCCAGGAAGGCGGAAAAGCTGAGAAGACTTACGAAAACGCAGTTCTTCACCAGATTCCGCAGGGTGTTCAGTTCGCTGGACATATCCACAAACACCATGGCCAGGCCGAAGGGGGTGGTTCGGCGCAGATAGCGCAGACGGTAGGTCCGCAGAACGCCCATGTCCTCCTGGGCGGTCAGCGCCTGGGTGATGATGGCGTTCAGCTCCTCCTGGTCGCTGAGGTCAAAATACCCGCCGGTGGCGGCCAGCACCTCCCCCAGGGGTGAGACGCTGACATAGAAACAGGGCAGCCGTACCTGATTGTTTTTCTCTCCCGGCGGTTTTAAGAGGGCATACCGGTTATCCATGGCGCTTTGCAGGGTGCCGATGCTCTGGGCCTCCAGGTTGGATTTGGTGAAGTGGAGGACCATGCCGAAGATGACCAGCAGCATGGTGGTGACGATGACCATATTGATGCAGATGAATTTCAGCCGCAGACGTTTGATCATGTGTCATCCACCTCCAGGTGATAGCCCAGTCTCCGGATGGCCTCAATGCGCACATTGGAGCCGATGGCCTTCAATTTCTTCCGCAGGAACCCGATGTAGACCTCCACATGGTTTTCTACCGCGTTGGAGTCATAGCCCCAGACCCGGGCCAGGATCATTTCCTTGGGCAGCACCCGGTCCTGGGATTGGAGCAGAAACCGCATGACGTCAAACTCCCTGGCGGACAGACGGAGGCTTTTCTCTCCGCAGACCAGGGTGCAGGTGTCCAGATCCAGGGCTGTATTGCCGAAGACCAGCTCGTCCACCTGCTTGCCCTGACGCCGCAGAAGGGTGTTGATGCAGGCAAGGAGCTCCCGGGTATCAAAGGGCTTGGTCAGGTAATAGTCCGCCCCGGCCTTGAGCCCCTCGATCCGGTCCTCCACGTCGCTGCGGGCGGTGAGCATGAGAATGGAGGTGGTGATCCGTTTGGAGCGAACCTGCCGGGCCACCTGATAGCCGTTGAGACCCGGCATCATCACGTCCAGAATCAGCAGATCGTAAATACCCAGCTCCGCGTATTCCTCTCCCGTCTCCCCGTCATAGGCCACTTCCACCTGGAAGCCTTTTCCTTCCAGAAGGGTTTTCAGGGAGTCTGCCAGCAGCTTTTCATCTTCGATAATCAGAATTTTCATAGCGCTACCTCCAATTGTCTTTATTATAGAGTAGCATAGCAAGCTGAATCAAGGCTGAAAATGTAAAAATTCTTTCTGACGTTTCACGCCGGATCGGATTTTGAATCCGCGATTGACACAAAACCGGCTGTCTCACGGGAGACAGCCGGTTCGTGATTGTCAGAAGGCAAGGGTATGGCCCTAAGACTTTAGGGCGGTAAAGGCAGGGGGAAACTTACTTGGCTCCCTCTTTGGGAGTAAGGGTCGCGCAGTCGCGGTAGTGAGGACAGAACCAGTGGAGTGTCAGAGCCGCGACCGGGGAAAGCCGCAGCTTTCCTGTCACGGCCGATGGGCCGTGACTGAGAGGGCGCTTCTCCCAGCGGCGTATCCGCTTTTTACTCCAGCACCGTTCCGTCCGGATGGAACAGGGGCAGCTTTTCCAGGTAAACAAGATCCTTCCGCTCCTGAGCGTCGCCTTCGGCGAGGATCGCCATGCGGCCGCAGATAATGCCGCCGGCCTTTTCCACCAGCGCTTCCAGAGCCTTCAGGCTCTCGCCGGTGGAGATCACGTCGTCTACGATGAGGATTTTCTTGCCCTTCATCAGAGCGGCATCCGCGCCGTCTAAGTACAGCTTCTGCTCCTTGGCGGTGGTGATGGACTGGACGGTGACACTGAAAATATCCCGCATATACAGCTTGGGGCCCTTTCTTGCCAGGATGTACTTTTTATCCCCGGCCTGACGGGCCATTTCGTGGGCCAGCGGGATGCCCTTGGCCTCGGCGGTGATGATATAGTCATATTCGGGGGCCCGGGCAAGCAGCTCCTTGGCGCAGGCCACGGTCAGCTCCTGGTCGCCGAAGATCACAAATCCGGCGATGGACAGATTTTCGTTCAGGGGGCAGATGGGCAGGTCCCGCTCCAGACCCGCAACGGTCATTCTATAGTACATAGTTAAGGCTCCTTTTTTCTTTCTGGGCGGCGGGAAATGGCGCCCGGTAACAGGTCCTTCCCACACCGTCTATGGATAATTTTATTATACTACCCGGGGCGAAAATGTCAAGGGAACCGCCGTGGGAATTGGGGCAGCAATGGTGCCGCTGCCAGAGAGCAGGGAGGGAAGGCGCCGCCAGTTTGCACAGTTTTTTCGGTAAATTTTGGCAACAATGTACATTGAACTTCTGCCGGAGGACAAAAAATCCTCCGCCTGCAATTGGCTGCGGGAAATGCGCCAGGACGTGTCCCCAGAGCCTTGACATTCCCGGTGTGGTGAAGGATTTTTCCCAGCGGGGTCAGCGTTATGCCCAGCTGGGCGGAGATCTGCCGCCAGGGGGGCTGCCGCGAAGGCGGGTAAGTAAAATGGAACAAGGCCGTCAGCGATGAAACCATTGGCTGACGGCCTTAGCTTATCCCTGGGCTTCCGGAGACACGGAGGGCAGGTTTCCCAGATTGTCGTTTTCCTTCCCGTTGGGAATGGCTTTGAGATACTCGGTATCTCCCCGGTGGGCGATGCCAACACCGGCGATCTGCCCCTGCTTTGCCATGGAAACCGCATCAGGCTTGGAGACGAAGGAGTCGTCCGACAGCTTGTAGCCGGTGATCCTGCCGCCTTTCCTAATGAGTCCCACAATGTGTTTCGCGTTTGGGGCCGCCTGGGGAATTTGATCCAGGGTGTTCTTTACGAGATTGTACTGATCCATATTCATCACTCCTTTTTGCAATAGCTTTTGCGGCGGACCAGTCCGTTATTCCCGAAAAGAAAGAAAAACTTAGGCCGTATCTGAAAACTGGCTTAAGTGCCCAAAAGCGAGGGATTTTTGCTCTGGACAAGCCATTTTTTCGCAGGAATAGTGGATGTATTCCAAGGACAAATGGTCATGCGCAATATCGGTTTTCTGCCGAATCAGCTCCTGCGCTGCTCTGCCCACAAAAAAGCATCCCATTTATGCGTGGCATAAACAGGATGCTTTCCTTTTTGAAAAATTAAAGGGCCGCGGGCTTCTTCCGCTTCTCCAGATATTGCAGGAGAACCATGGAACCCACCAGGAGCAATCCCGCCGTGTCTGTGACCAGGCCGGGATAGAGCAGCAGCAGACCGCCGACAGCGCTGAAAACGCGCTGATACCAGGGCATATGCTGGAAAAGATAGCCTTCCAGGGATGCGGAAATGGCGAAAATTCCCACGAAAGAGGTGATACAGATGAGAATGACCTCTATGGCGGTGGTGTCCACGAACAGCATGGCGGGACTCAGGGCGAAGACGTAGGGCACGATGAAGGCGCCGATGGCCAGCTTCGTGGAGGTCAGGGCCGTTTTCATGGGGTTGGCCTGAGCGATGGCGGCGCCGGCGTAGGCGGCCAGGGCCACAGGGGGCGTCAAATCAGCCACGATGCCGAAGTAGAACACGAAGAAGTGAGCGGCGATGGCCGGTACGCCCATCCGGATCAGGATGGGAGCGCAGGTGGCGGCCATGATGCAGTAGGTGGCAGTGGTGGGCACGCCCATACCCAGGACGATGCAGCAGAGCATGGTCAGAAACAGAGCAACAATCACATGATCTCCCGCCAAGGCCACGATGCCGTTGATGATCATGTTGGCAAGGCCCGTCATGGTGATGGTGCCCGCAATGATGCCCGCAATGCCGCAGGCGGCGGCTACGGTGATGGTGCCCTGCCCGCCGGCGGCCAGAGCCTCCAGCAGACGCTTGGGGGTGATGCGGGTATCCTGATTGAACAGGGACACGAAAATTGCGGCCAGGATGGCGATAGCGGCGGCGTATTGAATAGACCGCTGGCTGGTGCCTACCAGGTAAATTAGCAAAAGCAGAGGCAGGAGAAGATAGACCTGCTTCAGCAGGGGACGAACCCTGGGCAGTTCTTCCTTGGTCAGGCCCCGCAAGCCTAGCTTTTTGGCTTCCAGGTGAACGGACACGAAGATTCCAACGAAGTACAGCACGGCAGGCAGAATGGCCTTCACCGCGATGGTGCTGTAGGGCAGCTGGACATAGTCCGCCATGAGGAAGGCGGCGGCGCCCATAATGGGGGGCATGATCTGACCGCCGGTGGAGGCGGAGGCTTCCGCGGCGGCGGCAAACTCCGGCCTATAGCCGGTTTTCTTCATCAGAGGAATGGTGACGGAGCCGGAGCCTACGGTATTGGCCACGGAGGAGCCGGAAACCATGCCCTCGAAGGCACTGGCCACCACGGCGACCTTGGCGGGGCCGCCGGAGAAGCCGCCTACCACGGCGTTGGAGATGTTGATAAAGAAGTCCGCGATCCCGGTGCGCTCCAGGAACGCGCCGAAGATGATGAACACCACAATGAACTTGGAGCATACGTTGACGGGGGTGGAGAAGATGCCCTCCTTGGAGTAGAACAGGTACCGGACGGAGTAGTTGAGCTTGCCCCACAGAGAGGGGTTGCTAAGTCCCCAAATCAGGGCGTAAACAAGGAAGCAGCCTGCCACGATCAGGATGGGCAGACCCACGCTCCGGCGGCAGACCTCCGCCAGGGACGCGATGGCCACAATGCCGATGAGAATCTGGTAGACTTCAAACCGGCTGCCCTGCTGGATAATGGTCATGGCGTTGAAGGTGAAATACAGGAAAGCGCCTGTGCCCAGGAGCATGAGAACAACATCATACCAGGGCAGGGAATTGACCTTCTGGTGTCCCTTTTTGGCGGGGAAGACCAGATAGCCGATGAACACAATGAAAGCCATAAAGGAGGTCAGCCGCAGCTCCTCCAGCCAGCTGGCAAACAGGGTAACATACAGGCAGAACACGGAAAAAGAGGCCAGGACCAGGTTCACGATCAGGCGGGGCGTTCCCTCCCAGATGCGAACATTGCTCTCCCGGTCATATTTTTTCATGACGGATTCCAGATCCATGGGCTCTTCCGCTGCTGCCTTTTTCTTTTTAAAGATATTCATGGCGACCTCCTTGGAAAAAAGGCTGCGGCGAAATTCGCCGCAGCCAAACTTGGACGAAAAGACTTAATTGGTTTCTACGGTGACACCCTTCTCGGCGAAGTACTTGGCAGCGCCGGCGTGGAAGGGGGCGGTCATGCCGCTGGTGGCGTTTTCAATGGACAGCTCCGCGCCCTTGCCGTTCTCGGCGGTGATGGCGTCCACGTTGTCGAAGATGGCCTTGGTCAGGTTGTAGACATCCTCCTCGGATGCGTCAGCGGAGACGATCAGGGTGGCCTTTACGGTGACGGTCTTCACATCCTCGGTCTGGCCGTTGTAGGTGCCGGCGGGGATGTTGTATACGGTGTAGAAGGGGCAGTCAGCCATGAGCTTATCGGCGATGTCGCCGTCGATGGGGACCAGGAAAGCGTCGTTGGTGGTGCACAGCTCGGTGATGGCGGCGGTGGGAGCGCCAGCCACGATGAAGGCGGCGTCGATCTTACCATCCTTCAGAGCGTCGGTGGAATCGGCGAAGCTCTGATACTGGGCCTTGATGTCACTTTCACTCAGGCCAGCGGCGGCCAGCACGTCTGTTGCGTTGAAGTAAACGCCGGAGCCGGGAGCACCGATGGAAACGGCTCTGCCCTTCAGGTCGGCAACGGTCTTGATGGCGGGATCCATGGTGATCAGCTGGACAGACTCAGCGTACAGACCAGCCACCACACGGAAAGAATCGATCTTGCTGCCGTCGAAGGAACGGGTGCCCTGCCAGGCATAGGCCATTACGTCGGACTGGACGGTGCCCAGCTGGTAGTCGCCGGCATCGATGGACTCGATGTTTGCCTTGGAGCCGTCGGTGGAGACCACGGTCACGTCAATGCCTGCGTGGTTCTTCATGTACTGGGCCAGCACGCCGCCGAAGGCGTAGTAGGTGCCGGCGGTGCCGCCGGTGCCCATGGTCATTTTGGACGCGCCGGAGCCGCCGCAGGCGGTCAGGGTCAGGATCAGGGTCAGGGCCAGGATAACAGACAGGATTTTCTTCATAATCATTTTCCTCCTTCTCTCTGGAATGTCTTTCCAAAGTGTGAATGCAATGATTATACTACGCCTCTTGCAATTTGGCAAGCATAAAAATTGCATTTTATTGGCAGATAAATGGGATATTGCCAGATTCAGACAAATTCTGAAAACCAAATATGAGAGATATGTTTGGATAAAATGCAAAAACGGGGCAAAATGGGAACCATCCACCTTTCGCTCCTGTACATAATAGACAATGGATGGAAGGAAAATGAGGGAAATTTTGGCTTGCAAGGCAGCGCCGCGTTCCGCTCCGTGGGACGGGATAGAGGGGAAAGGAAGGGGCATGGGCGGTAACGGCGGGATTTACTGTGAAAGCTGCGCATTCACAGTAAATATTTTATTTAAGTGCCCGCCCCTCGCCCCTAACGGGGCAATCGGTGCAGATGCACAAAAAATCCACATGCTATCGATGCTTTCCTTTATTGTGGTGCTGACACCCAGCATGCGGATTTTTCCGAAAAGAACCAGAAAAAAGTGTGAATTTCTGAGAAATCCCTCTTGCCAAACCGGGAAAAGGGTGGTATAATACTACCGTTAATGAAGGTATGTAGGAAAAGAGAGGCGCAAGCGCCTCTCTTTTTGATTGAAGAAGGGAAGGATTCTGTTTGAAAGTGACCGAAGAGGTTACACAGTTCGCAAAACCCATTGTGGAAGCCCATGGGTGCGAATTATGGGACGTGGAATATGTCCGGGAGGGCAGCGAATATTTCCTGCGGCTGTATCTGGACAAGGAGGGCGGCGTGGACATTGACGACTGCGAAGCCGTCTCCCGGGCGGTGGATCCCATCCTGGACGAGAAGGACCCCATCCCCGGCTCCTACCATTTTGAGGTCTGCTCCGCCGGACTGGAACGGGCGCTGAAGCGGCCCTCTGATTTTGAACGGTTTCTGGGCAGCCCCATTACCGTGAAGCTGTACCGCCCAAGAAACGGCCTGAAGGAGCTGCCCTGCGTACTGCGGGACTACCAGGATGGGGTTCTGACCGTGGAAGCGGGGAAGGAAACCATTGTATTTCAAAAAAGCGAGGTCGCTCTGGTGCGGCTTCGTGTGGAATTTTGAGTTTTTTTACTATTCTATATAGGAGGAAAGTTAGAAATGGCAGCCAGAAAAAATGCCAAAAAGAAGGCCGAAGCCCCCAAGGTGGACATCGGCGCTGAGATCTTTGATTCCCTGCGGGAGCTGGAAAAGCTCAAGGGAATCCCTGTGGATTATATGGTGGAGCGGCTGAAGCAGGCCCTGACCAACGCCTACCGGAAGGACCGGGAGGACCGTCGGGATGTCCCCGCCGACAACGTGGTTGTGGACCTGAGCGAAAAGGGTCTGTCCATGCACATTGTGAAGACCGCCGTGGAGGAGCTGGAGGACACTGCTCTGGAAATCCAGATCGATGCCGCTCGGAACATTGACCCCGACGTCCAGGTGGGCGACCTGGTGAATATTCCCGTGGACATTGCCAAGTTTGGCCGCATCGCCGCCCAGACGGCCAAGCAGGTGGTCATTCAGGGCATCCGGGAGGCCGAGCGCGGCGTCATGTACGAGTCCTACTCCAGCAAGGCTCAGGAGCTGCTCACCGGTACGGTGCTGCGGCAGGATCCCGCTACTGGCGATGTCTTCGTCCGGATCGGCCAGGGCAATGACGCCTCCGACGCGGTGCTTAGGGCCTCTGAGCAGATCCCGGGAGAGAGCTACAGCGAAGGCAGCCTGGTTCGGGTCTATGTGCTGGAGGTTCGCAAGCCCGGCCGTGGTCCCCTGGTCCACGTTTCCCGCACCCATCCCAACCTGGTGCGCCGCCTGTTTGAGCTGGAGACCCCGGAAATCGCCGAGGGCCAGGTGGAGATCCGCAATATCGCCAGAGAGGCCGGCTCCCGGTCCAAGATGGCGGTTCGTGCTACCATGGAGGGCATCGATCCTGTGGGCGCCTGCGTAGGCCCCCGGGGCGGCCGTGTGGGCGCCGTTGTGGAGGAGCTGAAGGGCGAGAAAATTGATATCGTGGTCTGGAGCGAGGACCCCTGCCAGTATGTGCGGGCGGCTCTGAGCCCGGCGGACGTGATTTCCGTGAGCCTGATCCCCGGACAGAAGGCCTGCCGGGTGGTGGTTCCGGACGACCAGCTGTCTCTGGCCATCGGCAAGGAGGGCCAGAACGCCCGCCTGGCCGCAAGACTGACCGGCTATAAGATCGACATTAAGCCCGCTTCCCAGGCAGAGCCTGAGGAAGCGGCCAAAGAGGAAGTCAGCGGGGAAGCGGAATAACCGATACTCCGGTAAAAAAGGAGGGGATGGAACAGGTGCAGAAGAAAATTCCCCAGCGGCAGTGTATGGGCTGCCGGGAACGAAAAAATAAGCGGGAACTGATCCGGGTGGTTCGGGGAACCGACGGTACAGTGTCCCTGGATTTCAGCGGCAAGGCCCCGGGCCGGGGCGCTTACATCTGCCCGAACAAAGAGTGCCTGAAAAAGGCCCTGCGCTCCAAAGCCCTGGACCGGAGCCTGGACGTGACCATCCCGGAGGAGATCTACGCCCGGCTGGAAAAGGAAATGGAGGCGGGCCATGAATAGAGGACTTAACTACCTTGCCATCGCCCGGAAGGGCGGCATGGCGGAGCTGGGAGAGGAGCCGGTAGGCGCGGCGGCAAGAGCCGGGAAAGCCTATGTGATTCTGGTTGCCGGGGATGCCTCCGACCACACCTGGCGCCGGGCCAAATCCTTCGCGGCGGGCACGGAGCAGCAATGCGTCCGGCTGGAAGGGACGAAGGAGGAAATGGGCGCTGCCGTGGGAAGAATGAGCCTGGCCATCGCGGCCGTTACGGATGTGCGCCTGGCTCTGGCTTTGGTGCAGGCTCTGGAACAGCCGGAGAGGAACCAGGAGGCCATCGCCGTACTGACGGCCAGAGCGGAAAAAGCGAAGAAGCGTCAGGCGGAAGCCAAGGCCCACCAGCGGAATCTGAAAAAAGGAAAGAAGTAAGGGCGGAATTTTGTAGTTTAACTACCTGTACCCGCCAGGGTGGGTTGGGTACAAATGCGAAACGCGGGATGTAAAACGCGAAAATGGAAGATAAGGAGGGAAGGGCGATTGGCTCCGAACTTCCTGTGTCCCTTTTGGCGTTTTACATTGCGCGGGAAGCATTTCACATTTTGGAGGTGCGTGTATAGATGAGTTTTGTTAAGTATCGCGTTAAGGAGGTTGCCGCCGATTTCGGCGTGGCGCCTAAGGAGATCTCGGAGATCATCGGAAAGTTCTATGAGAAGCCCAAGTCCAACACCCAGGTGCTGACGGACGCGGAGCTGAACCTGGTGTTTGACTACATGACTCAGAAGCATCAGATTGCTTCCATCGAGCAGGTGTTTGCCATGCGGTCTGCGGCGCCCAAGGAAACGCCGAAGACGGAGCCTCAAAAGGCGGAACCCCAGAAGGGAGAGCCTCAGAAGCAGGCGAACCAGGGAAATCGTCCCCAGAACCAGAGCAGCCAGAAATCCGGAGGAAACGCCCGGCCCCAGAGCGTCCAGAATCCCCCCAGCGCCCAGCCCCCCAAGCCGGAGAAGCCCAAGGAGCCGGAGCGGAAGCGGGAGCGCCGGGTGGTGGACACCTCCGCCGTCCAGGTCAATGCTAACCGGTTTGCTGATGTGGACAATCTGGTCTCCGAGCGGGTCCAGAACTTCCAGGGCGGCAAGCAGCGCATTGGCGGCAAGGGTAAGCAGCAGCAGAAGCAGCAGAAGAATGGCTTCAAGGGCAACAAGTCCCGCAACGAGGAGCAGGAGAAGATGCGCCGCCTCCAGATGGAGGTAGCCCGGAAGGCCCCTGTCACCGTGAAGATTCCCGAGGAAATCACCGTAGGCGAGCTGGCTTCCCGGATGAAGAAGACCGCCGGTGAGGTCATCAAGTGCCTGATGCGCAACGGCGTCATGGCCGCCATCAACCAGACCATCGATTTTGATACCGCCGAGTTCGTGGCCACAGAAATGGGCTGCAAGGTGGAGAAGGAAGTTACCGTTACCATCGAGGAAAAGATCATCGACGACCATGTGGACACCGCCGAAGAGCTTCAGACCCGGGCCCCCGTGGTGGTGGTTATGGGTCACGTTGACCATGGCAAGACCTCCACTCTGGACGCCATCCGGAAGACCTCCGTTACCGCCGGTGAGGCGGGGGGTATCACCCAGCACATTGGCGCATATACTGTCGATGTGAATGGACAGATGATCACCTTCCTGGATACTCCCGGCCACGCGGCCTTTACCTCCATGCGTGCCCGGGGCGCCAAGTCTACGGACATCGCCATTCTGGTGGTGGCCGCCGACGACGGCATCATGCCTCAGACCGTGGAATCCATCAACCACGCCAAGGCGGCAAATGTGCCCCTGATCGTGGCGATCAATAAAATGGATAAGCCCACCGCAAACCCGGATAAGATTAAGGAGCAGCTGACCAAGTACGATCTGATCCCCGAGGAGTGGGGCGGCGATACCATCATCGTGCCCATCTCCGCAAAGACCGGCATGGGCCTGGATAACCTGCTGGAAATGGTGCTGCTCACCGCCGAGGTCCAGGAGCTGAAGGCCAACCCCAACCGCCGTGCCAAGGGCACCGTCATCGAGGCCAGACTGGACAAGGCCCGTGGCCCTGTGGCCACGCTGCTGGTGCAGAACGGTACCCTGAAGCAGGGTGATATTGTGATTGCGGGCACCTCCGTGGGTCGTGTCCGTGTGATGACCAACGACAAGGGCCGCACCGTGAAGACCGCCGGTCCCTCCGTGCCTGTGGAGATCACGGGTCTTGCGGATGTGCCTACCCCTGGCGACGAGTTCAACGCCGTTACCGACGAGCGGATGGCAAGAGAGCTGGTGGAGCAGCGCCGTCAGGCCCAGAAGGACGCCATGGCTAAGCTCCAGCAGAAGGTCACGCTGGATAACCTGTTTGCCAAGATGCAGGAGGGCGAGATGAAGGAGCTGCCGCTGATCGTTAAGGCTGACGTTCAGGGCTCCGCTGAGGCGTTGAAGGCCTCCCTGGAGAAGATCTCCAACGAGGAGGTCCGGGTACGGGTGATTCACGCGGGCGTGGGCGCCATCAACGAAAGCGACATCCTGCTCGCTTCCACCTCCGGCGCCATTGTGGTGGGCTTCAATGTCCGGCCCGACGCCGCCGCAGCAGCCAGCGGCCAGCGTGCCAATGTGGATATGCGGTTCTACCGGGTGATCTACGACGCCATCGACGAGATCGAGGCGGCCATGAAGGGTATGCTGGCGCCCAAGTTCGAGGAAGCAGTCATCGGCCACGCGGAGGTGCGCATGACCTATAAGGTCTCCGCCATTGGCACCATCGCTGGCTGCATGGTCAAGGACGGCAAAGTCACCCGGGATGCCCAGGTGCGTGTTCTGCGGGACAACATCGTCATTCACGAGGGCGAGGTGGGCTCTCTGCAGCGGTTTAAGGACGCGGTCAAGGAAGTCACCGCTGGTTACGAGTGCGGCATGAGCATCCTCAAGTTCAACGACATTCGGGAAGGCGATGTCTTCGAGTGCTTTGTCATGCAGGAAGTAAAACGATAATGCGTTATATTTGCCGCACCGCGTGCTGCGGTGCGGCAAACGTTATCGGTCAAAAAAGGAGAAAACCATTATGGCATCCAATCGTATTGCGAGTATCAATGAGGAAATCCAGAAGGAGCTGTCGGCCCTTCTGCGCACCGTGAAGGATCCCAGAGTGCAGGACGTGATGATCTCCATTACCCGTGTGGAGACCACCCCGGACCTGCGCTACACCAAGGTCTATGTCAGCTTCCTCCAGGAGGAGAAGGCCAAGGAGGCTATGGCGGGACTGAAATCCGCCGCGGGCTTCCTGCGCCGCCAGCTGGGCAGCAACCTCCGGCTGCGCTACAGTCCGGAGATTGTCTGGGAACAGGACGATTCCATTGTCTACGGCGCGAAAATTTTGAAGCTGATCAACTCTCTGGGGGTAAACCATGAAGAAACTGACCAGGAGTGAAACAGCCCTCTTTTTGCAGGACCATGACCGGTTTTGCATTTTAAGCCACCACCGGCCCGACGGGGACACGGTGGGAGCCTCCGCAGCCCTGTGTCTGGGGCTGCGGCAGCTGGGAAAGCAGGCCTGGGTTCTCCGCAATGAAGAGGTAACGCCCCGATTCCAGTGGCTCCATGAGAATCTTACCAAGGAAGAAGTGGAGGAGGGGGACACCATCGTCTCTGTGGACGTGGCCTCTCCCACGATGCTTCCGGAGGCTTTCCAGCCCCTGCTGAACCGGATCGCCCTTCGGATCGACCACCATTACTCCGCCATTTCCTTTACGGAGGCGGAACTGGTGGACCCGGCCAGCGCCTCCTGCGCGGAACTTGTGTGGGACGTGCTGGAGGAAATGGGCGTTACCATGGACGAGAAAATCGGAGAAGCGGTGTATGTGGGGACCTCCACGGATACCGGCTGCTTCCGCTTTGCCAATACCACCGCCCATACCTTTGCTACGGCGGCGGGGTGCGCCAGTGCCGGGGCGAAAATCTACGAACTGAATCAGGCTCTCTTTGAGACCAATTCCCTGGGACGGCTGAAGATGCAGGCCTGGATCGTGGAGCATCTGCAAATCCTCCAGTCCGGGAAAATGGCGGTGTGCGCCATTCCCAAGGCCGTGGAGGAATCCATCGGTGTGACCGAGGATGATATGGACAACATCTCCTCCTTTCCCCGGACCGTGGCGGGGGTGTGTCTGGCGGCTACTCTGCGGGAAAACGCGGTGGGCGGGGTGAAGCTGTCCGTCCGGGCCATCCCCGGCTATGACGCCACCCGGGTGACGGAACGCTTCGGCGGCGGCGGACATAAGGGAGCGGCGGGGGCCACCATCCAGCTTCCCCTGGAGGAAGCGGCGAAAGCCGTAGCGGATGTGATGCGGGAGCAGCAGTCATGAACGGCATCGTGATTGTGGACAAGCCCCAGGGCTGGACCAGTCAGGACGTGACCGCCCGGCTCCGGCGGGTGTTTGACACCCGGCGGATTGGCCACGGCGGGACCTTGGACCCCATGGCCACCGGCGTGCTGCCGGTGTTTGTGGGCAGGGCTACCCGGGGAGTGGAATTTTTTGAGCACGCGGAGAAGACCTATGAGACAGTGCTCCGGCTGGGAATCACTACCGACACTGAGGACATCACCGGGGTGGTTCTCAGGGAAAACACGGTCAGTGTGACGGTAGAAGACGTGGAAAAAGCCCTGGAAGGCTTCCGGGGGGAGATTTTGCAGGTTCCGCCTATGTATTCGGCGCTAAAAGTGGGCGGGCAGAAGCTTTATGACCTGGCACGAAAAGGAAAAGAAGTGGAGCGCCAGCCCCGGCCTGTGACCATTCACGAGTTGACCCTGCTGAGCATGGACGGTTCGGACGTCTGTCTCCGGGTCCGCTGTTCCAAGGGTACCTACATCCGCACCCTGTGTAAGGATATTGGGGAGGCCCTGGGCTGCGGCGGCACCATGGCGGCCCTGCGCAGAACCCAGGCGGGGGAATATACCACCCAGGAGGCGGTGCCTCTGGAAACCCTTCTTCAGGAGGAAAATCCGGGGAAATACCTCCGGGCCGTGGACAGTATGTTCCAGATTTTTCCGGTGGTGAAGCTGACGGCCAATCAGGAGAAGCGCTGCCGCAACGGAAACGCCTTTTCCATTCATCTTCCCGAAGGAACATACCGGGCCTACAGTGCCACAGGGGAGTTCCTCATGCTGGCAAAAGTGGAAAACGGTGTTATGTCTACTATAAAAAGCTTTTTTGATGTATAAATTTTGGTGAACCTATGAATCAGACAATTTGGGCCCTGGGCTTTTTTGACGGCGTTCATTTGGGCCATCAGGCGCTGCTCCAGCAGTGCCAGCGGCTTGCAAAGCAGGCGGGGTGCGGCGCGGGGGTTGTGACCTTCGGCTCCCACCCGGACACCCTGGTGCTGGGCAGCACCCCGGGGCTCATCAACAGCCCCCAGGACCGGGAGCGGCTGCTCCGGGAACAATTTCACATGGACTGCGTTGTCACCCTGCCCTTTGACGAAGAAATGCGCGCCATGGCCTGGGACGATTTTCTTGCCATGCTCCAAAGGGAGTATGGCGCTGCCGGATTTGTCTGCGGGGAGGACTTCCGCTTTGGAAGCCGGGGCACAGGGGATGCGGAGATGCTAAGGGCCTACTGCGGGAAAAAAGGGCTTATCTCGGCGGTGGTGCCGGAACAGGTCCTGGACGGCATCCGGGTGTCCAGCACCTATATCCGGAAACAGATCGAAGATGGGGACATGGCCACCGCCGTTCGATTTCTGGGGCATCCCCATGTGCTCAGCGGCCGGGTGCGCCATGGTCATCAGCTGGGACGAAGACTGGGAATCCCCACGGCAAACCTATGGGTGCCGGAGGGATTGGTCATGCCAAAATTCGGGGTGTACGCCGGCGCATGCCGGGTGGACGGGCAGACCCATCCCGCCGTGACCAACATCGGGACCCGGCCTACGGTGGACGGCACCGGGGTCACTGTGGAGCCCTGGATTTTGGACTATACGGGGGATCTGTATGACCGGGAGATCACCCTGGAATTTTACCGGTTTCTCCGGCCGGAACGGAAATTTTCCGATCTGGAGGAACTGAAGGCGGCTATCCAGCGGGACGCTGAGGAAACCCGGACGCTGTTAAAATAAGCTTAACATTCCGGGCCTTGTGTTCCGAAAGCAAATGTTGTATAATAACCGGGAAATCACTCCCCGGAAAGGGGAATCAGGGTCCCAAGCCCTCCCCGATAGGGAAGGCGAATTGTATCAGAAAACCAAGGAGGGAAAAGCATCATGCCGTCTTACGATGAGCAAATGCGTCGCCGTCAGGAAAGACGGGAAGCCATGCGGCGAAAAAAAGAGGCCGACGCCAGGCGGATGCGGCGGATGCTGATTCTGGCTGCGGTGCTGCTGGGTCTGTGCGCCTGGGGGATCACCGCCCTGGTTCAGAAAAACAGCGGTGATGCGCCCAAAGCTGCGGCGGCCACGGAACCCAGGCGGCAGGAGACGGAAGCCGCGTCCCCTATTTTCCAGGATCCCATTACCACCATCCATATCCGTGCCGCCGGGGACCTGAACGTGACGGACAGCGTGGTGGAGTCCGGCATCACCGCCGTGGGCTACGACTATACCGCCGTCTTCCGGGATGTGGCGGCGGAGCTTTCGGAAGCGGATCTGACGGTACTGAATTTTGAGGGGAACATCTACGGAGAGCCTTATGGGTCCGCCACCACTTCCGCACCGCCGGAGCTGCTCAGGGGCCTGCGGAACGCCGGTGTGGATCTGCTGCAAATGGCCAATTCCTGCACTGTCAACAACGGCCTCAACGGCCTCAGCGCCACCTTACAGGCCGTCCGCAACGCGGGGCTGGAGCCGCTGGGCGCCTACGCCAGCGAAAGCGAGCTGCGGGCCGGAAAGGGCTACACCATTGCGGATGTCCAGGGGGTTCGGGTGGCCTTTGTTGCCTTCACCAAGGGACTTGGTGGCCGGGGTATGCCCGCCGGCAACGAGAACCTGGTAAATCTCTTGTATACCGACTACGCCACGGAATACCGGAATATTGACCGGGACCGGATCACCTCGATTCTCAAAGCGGTGGAGGCGGAACGGCCGGATATTACCATTGCCCTGCTCCATTGGGGCAGCGAATACAACGACGACATCAGCAAAACCCAGGACAGCATTGTCGCCCTGATGCAGAAGCAGGGGGTGGACGTGATCATCGGCACCCATCCTCATACCGTCCAGCCCATCACCTATGACCAGAACACGGGAGCCTTTGTGGCCTACTCCCTGGGGGATTTCTTCGGAGACGCGGAGCGGGGCGGCACCAACTATTCGATCATATTGGACCTGGAAATCACCAAGGACACTACCACCGGCATCACCCGGGTCACGAACTACAGCTACACGCCTATTTATACCGTAAAGAAGACGGACAGTGAAGGCGACTACAGCTACAGCCGGGTCATGCGTGTGGCCGAGGCACGGTACGCCTATGACGGCAATTTCCTGGACAAGGTCAACAAGACCTGCAAGGAGAACATGGACTATGCCCTGACCCGAATCGAAGACCGGCTGGTGCGGAAGGTGGAGACGGAGGAACGGACCCTGATAAGAAATAAGGAAACCACCGCTCCGGCAACCACCGCCCCGGAGACCACCGGGGCCCAGACAACGGGGGCGGAATAAATCACACAAAAAACGGAAGCGAAACCCGCTTCCGCTTTTTGAATAGGGAGATTCCAAAACGTCCCCTTGCTATTTCCTGAAAATGCGTCTATAATAAGAAAAATATCCTGATAAGTGGGAGGAAGCTCCATGGAGCAAAGAAAGAAGATTCTGCTGCTGACCACCGGCGGCACAATTGCCTCCCTGCCCGGCGGGGAAGGCCTGGAGCCCCAGCGTTCCGATGTGATGGAGCGGGAGCTGAATCAGCTTCGCACTTACTATGATATCACCGTCCGGGATATCATCTGCCTGGACTCCTCCAATATCCGGCCAGAGGAATGGCAGCTGATTGCCACCCACATTTTTGAGGAACGGAAGGGCTATGACGGCGTGGTGATTTCCCATGGCACGGACACCATGGCCTATACCGCTTCCGCTGTGACCTTTATGCTGCCGGATATCGACTTGCCCGTGGTGTTTACCGGCTCTCAGCTGCCTCTGGCGGATATGCTGTCCGATGGGCCGGACAACCTGCGTACCGCCTTCGCTATGGCGGCCTCTGGATATCCGGGGGTGTTCCTGGCCTTTAACCGGAAGGTGATGCTGGGCTGCCGGGCGGTGAAGGTTCGGGCCTCCGGCTTTTCGGCCTTCGCAAGCATCAATGCCCGGGACGCTGCCCAGGTCAGCACCCGGGGACTTCGGGTGGACGAACAGGTGATCCCAAAACGGAAGGGACAGGCAAGGCTGCTGCCGGAGATCAGCAAAAACGTATTCCTGCTGAAGCTGACCCCGGGGCTGAATCCCGCAGTATTTGATATGCTGGCAGCCATGGGCTATAAGGGAATCGTGATCGAAGCCTTCGGCCTGGGAGGCGTCAACGTGCTCCACAAGGGTTTGCGGGGCATTCACCGGGCGGTGGAGGACGGCATCAGCGTGGTCGTCACCACCCAGTGCCTGTATGACAGCGCTGATCTGGAGGTTTACCAGGTAGGCAATAAGCTGCTGGAGCTGGGGGTCATCCAGGGCCGGGACATGACTTCCGAGGCCGCTATGACCAAGCTCATGTGGGCCATCGGCCAGGGGCTCGCGCCTGAGGAGATCCGGGCCCTGTTTGGGAAAAATCTGGCCGGAGAAATCACAGTATAAATTTTGCAGCGAAAAAGGGCATACACAGAAAAATCGCCATAGGAAGGAAAGAAACCATGGATCCTATTTATGTAACAGGACACCGGAATCCGGACACGGATTCCATTGTGGCTGCCATAGCCTATACGGCTCTGCGCAACGCCTGCGGCGAACGGGAATACCAGGCTGCCTGCCTGGGAAAGGTATCAGACGAGAGCCAGATCGTGCTGGACCGCTTCGGCTTCCAGCCCCCCAAACGGATCTATGACCTGTACAATCAGGTGCGGGATCTGGATTTTGATACGCCTCCAGTTCTCGATACCGGTGTGACCGTGGGCACGGCCTGGGACAAGCTCCAGGAATATCCCGCCATTACAGCGGTACCCGTTGCCAATGAGGACGGAAGCCTCTACGGCATTCTGTCCCGAACGGACATTGCAAACTACAATATGTCCCAGAGCCTTTCCGGCGTACTGGAGGAAGTGCCTCTGTTTAATGTCCTGTCCGTGCTGGAGGGCAGAATCCTCAACGACGCGGGAGAGAACGCGGACACCATTGCGGGGGAAGTGACCATCGCTCTGCCCCAGAGCCAGGAAAATCTGCTGTTCCAGAGCAAGGACACCATCGTCCTGTGCGGCCATCAGCCGGAAATGATCCGGCGGGCGTTGGAAATGAACGTGCGCTGCGTGGTGGTGTGTCAGGCGGAGCTTAAGCAGGAGCTGCGGGAAATGCCCACCCAAACGGTGATCATCTCCACGCCTCTGGATGCTTACCGGGCGGCCCGGCTGATCTTCCAGTCCACCCCGGTTGGCCGGATCTGCAATACAGAGGGACTGTTCTATGTTCATCTGGACGACCGGGTGGATGACGTGCGAGAGATGGTCCTGAAGCACCGCCATCCCAGCTATCCCATTCTGGACGAGAATGAAAAGGTGGCGGGCATTCTGACCCGGTATCACCTGCTGCGTCCCCGGAGAAAACGGGTGGTGCTGGTGGACCACAACGAGGCTGCCCAGTCCGTTCCCGGGCTGGAGGAGGCGGAGCTGCTGGAGATCATCGACCATCACCGCCTGGCGGATATTCAGACCAATAACCCCATTTCCGTCCGCAATGAGCCGGTGGGCTCCACCAATACCATCATTGCCGGTATGTTCCAGGACCGGGGCCTGATGCCCTCTCCAAGTCTTGCGGGCCTGATGGCATCGGCAATCCTTTCCGATACAGTCATGTTCAAGTCTCCCACCTGCACCCAGCGGGATATCCGCATGGCGGAGCGGCTGGCGAGAATCGCCAATGTGTCCCTGACCCAGTTGGGACGGGAGATTTTCTCCTCCTCTCTGGAAAATAAGAGCGTCCATGAGGTGCTGTTCACGGACTATAAGGAATTCCATATCGCCGGCCACGATCTGGGCGTGTCCCAGGTCACATGCATTGACAATTCCGTGGTGCTGGCCCGGAAGGCGGGGCTGCTGGAGCTGATGAAGAAGACCAAGGAAGAGAAGCACTTTGACATGGTGGCCCTGATGGTCACGGATGTGCTGCTGGAGGGCACTCAGTTATTGTATGTGGGGGACGACGAGGTCATCGAGCAGGCCTTCCATGTGACCCCCAGGGACAACACCGCCTTCCTGCCCAAGGTCATGAGCCGGAAGAAGCAGATCATTCCCATGCTGTCGGACCTGTGGGGCTAAGGCAATGCCTCTGGTATGGTAGTGAAGTGCGCTGTGCGCATTGCGGGCTGTCGAAAAACCATGTCATTC
>DLAP01000059.1:32749-33030 GCA_002493965.1 Clostridiales bacterium UBA7044 | reverse complement strand
ATTCCCCAGTTCAAATCTGGGCGGTACCTCCATGTTTATCCAACACTTTAGATGCAACTTGCAAAAAGTTGCATCTAAAGTGCTTTTTGAGGGTAATTGTCGAAAATTTACTGGATAATTGTTCGATTCTCTTGGGTAAAATGTTAACACGATTTTTAATAATTCCATAGATGCAAACACCCCTTGATACGCTTTTTGAACAGGCACAGCCAGATAAGGCGGAGAAATTAGCAGCGCCCTTTTTTGGTTTCGGACAGAATTTCAAAAAGGGCACAGCTTTT
>DLAP01000059.1:0-32692 GCA_002493965.1 Clostridiales bacterium UBA7044 | reverse complement strand
GTTCAAATCTGGGCGGTACCTCCACAAAGTGCTCTGTGTGTTTCTTACACACAGAGCATTTTTATTTCCCTTTTATATAAAAACAGGGGAGAATCCCATAAAAACTATAGAAAATTGTTCCGCTTTACGTTGATTTGAATTTGTGATATTATACTGCATAACAGAACAAATATTCGATCGAATGGCGTTTTTTGATAGCTTGTATCGGGCGGTGTCAAAAAATAGAGATACATATAGATATACAGAATCGACGTTGTATATCTATCCTAATTTTAGTAAGAGGTATCACAATGCAAAGACGGGAAAAGGGAACAGGGACGATTGTTCAAAGAGACAGCGGAACGTGGTCTGGTCTCCATTGGACGTGGAGATGATGGGAGAATCAAGTACAAGTATTTTCCGGTAGGACAGAGGCAGGAGTAAAAAAGAAGATAAGAGAATATATTTAGAGCGGATGTTCTCAAGACGCGCCACAGATTTTGTTTAAAGACTATTTTATAAGTTGGCTTACCAATATCAAGAGAGCTTGCTTCCAAAGTTTACTTTCATAACCGGCTTCTCACAATCAGAACAGAGGATCGCACATCCAATCTCCATATTTCGCCAGAATGTCTTTTTGGATAAACCTACCGGAAACGGATTCCTGCCCAAATACGCGTTTCTCACGGAAGAATGCGTTGCTTGCCGGCTGGTCTGCCATGAAAAAGAAATCAAATAGTTACTCCGGAAAAGTCATATTTTTTGCGAAACAACGCTGAAAGGTCGGGATAGCTGCCAGTTCCAGGAATGTGATACTGCGCACCAACCCCTGGACCATATGGAACAGTTCCTGGCTCATTGACAGCATTTTGGCCCCGCTCCCCGCCAGATTCCCGGCAGCTGTTATCTTTCCGTACAGCGCTCCGGGAAGCAGTCCAATCCGGCAGGCACTTTTCGGAGAGAGGAAGGAACCAAAGGCCCCGGCCAGAATCACACGATCAATCTCTCCTGGAGAAATGACGAAGTGTTCACACATGAGCTGGATTCCGGCAGCAATGGCGCCCTTTGCCAACTGAACCTGCCGGATGTCATCCTGGGTCAGATAGATTTTCTCCGAGAGGGATACAACCCTTTCTCCACCCAGTTCGTCTGTGGTCTGAAGTCTTCCCCGCTTATTGATAAGCCCATGGTCAAGCAGAACAGCCACAGCATCAATGAGTCCGGAACCGCAGATTCCCGTGGCATCTCCTCCGCCGATGACGCTGAAAGAAATCCCGTTATCATCCAGCCAAACGTGATCAATTGCACCCTCCGCGCCCCGCATTCCAAAATGAATATTGGCTCCCTCCAGTGCCGGCCCGGCGGCGGTGGAGCAGGCAACCATTTTTCCGTTGTGGGCCAGAACCATTTCACCGTTGGTACCAATGTCCACCAGCAAAACGGTCTGGGACGTATGATACATTTGGCTGGCAAGCACACACCCAATGGTATCAGCGCCAACATATCCGGAAATGTCGGGAATCGTGAGAAGAGACGCGTTGGGGCAAATGGGCAGGAGATCGGCCGCAGGCTGAACACTGGCCTGCGTCAGAACCGGAAGAAAAGGGACGGATGCCAGATTCTTCACGGAAATGCCCAGGAAAAGCTGCTGCATACAGGGATTTCCCACCACGCTGATCACGCCAATCTTTTCCGGGGCGATTCCAGCGGATTCGCAGCAGAGAGCAATCAGCTTTGTCATTCCGCTCCGGATAGACGCGGTGAGCGCTTCCAGATCCCCGCCCAGTGCCCTTTGAATGCGGGAAACCACATCCGCGCCGTAGGCGCATTGAGGATTGAGCATACTTTTCACAGCCAGTTCCTGTCCGGTGGGGGAGAGCAGGTAGCACACTACGGTTGTGGTACCAATGTCAAAGGCAATGAGATACCCCTCCCGAATTGGATGGACCGGGACGGAGGCGGCTTGACCGGCGGCCAGAATTTCGGGGCTGTCCTGCTGAGGCAGCTCCACGGTCATGTCCGTGTCCACGGTGGTTTGACAGGCGAGAACCCATTTTCCGCCTACGAGAACCCGGCATTTTCCGCAGGTTCCGTGGCCGCCGCAGACAGCGTTGAGGGCAAGATCTTCCCCACGAAGTACCTCCAGAAGATTTGCGCCATCCGGGACGGTTATGGTGATGGCGTTGGGAAGAACGGTAATTTGTCGGTTCATGATATCATCCTTTCAGCGTAAGCATATCTGCGGAAATGGTGGTGTGGGGCGGAACGATGAGAAAGCGGCTTTCGTCCCAGTTCCCATTCAGCAGGTCCTGAAGATAATGAAGCGTTCCTTCTATGCAGGTATATTCCAGGCCCAGGGTTTGGGCCATGGGGAGCATCTGGACCTGGGCGGCGTTTTTGTCGAAGCAGCCTGTATCCAACAGCGCCAGATTTTTGTAGTGGGCAAGCATAACTGAGAAAATTCGCCGCCCCCGTTTCTCTCCATACTTGTCAATACAGTGCTGATATTCCCACCAGAGGTTGTGTTCCCCGCTCAGCCAGCCCTCTGTCATGAAGTAGGTGGCGGAGATGGATTGGCGTCGTTGGACGCTGCCCAGCAGAAGGGTGATACAGTCGTCGCACCGGGGGATGACCAGCCGGTGATTTCCGGAATACAGGCCAATCAGGGAATTGCCGCAGTAGCTCATGGCAAGCAGCGCCGTATCATATTCTCCGCAGGAATCCAGGATGGACTGAAGCCGGACGTTCAGCTGCATCGGGACGTTGTGCAGGCCGGATTCCAGCCAGTGTACCGTGTAACCGCAATTAAGTTCCTTCATGACGGCCAGCAGCTCGTTTTCAACTGTTTTACAGGAAATGACAATGGTGTCCATGATTTCATGTCCCTTCTTCCCGGATTGGGCACTGTGTTTCCTTGAGGATAACAGAAATGCTTCTCTTTTGCAAGTACGGATTGAGGGCTGCGGTTTTCCCGCAGCCCCCTTGTAACCAAATGCGATGGGATTAGTATTTTCCGTGCTCCAGAATATACTCGCAGGCTGCGCGCATATTTTCGGGAGTGCCATCGGAGAGGGTCATCATGGACTTGTCCGTGGAGAAGATATAGTTTCCACCGGGGGCAAGGGTGTCCAAAATTTCCTTGCACTTGTCGATGACCTGATCCTTTGTGCCCAGGGCCAGCAGCTCCACGGGCATACCGCCCATAAACACCATCTGTCTGCCGACCTTTTCCTTGATGGTCTTCCCGTCGCCCTTTTCGAACAGGCCCACAACCTTCGCGTCCTTGGGAAGCTCCTGCAGCAAATCCAGATAAGGCATCCAGTTGTTTTCCATAAAGAAGTAGCAGGAGTAACCGCGCTTCACAGCCATTTCCTCCAGATATTTCTTCATGAAGGGAAGATACAGCTTCTGGAAATCCTTGGGCCGCAGATAGGTGGGAAGATGCAGCGGCGAGAAGAGCAGCTTCCGGTTGGGAGGCGTGGCCGTATCATCAAACATGCCGATAATATAGTCATACAGGGACAGACATGCTTCCAGAAGCTCGTCGGAATGGCGTCTGACATCCAGGGAAATGCCCACAAAGTCTCTCAGATAATCAAGCACCACATCCGGAGCCAGGAAATTGGTTCCGCGGACAATAATGGGAAGGCCCAGTTCCTTTTCAATTCTGCTGTTGGCCCGGCCGTTATATTTGATGAACTCCTGATTATCCGCATAGGCCTGTTTAATGATATCGACCTTCTTTTCCAAACTGGAGGTCTGGAAAATCTCGAACTTTCTGGGGATCAGGACATTGGCAAAAAACTTCATAGGATCCTGCGCCAGAAGCGGGTACTCCTGAGGCTCCATCAAATGTCCGCCGCTGCCCTTGATCTGGACGCCGTTTTCGGAGAAGGTATAGATTCCGTCGCCGATTTTCTTTGCCAGATTGATGGGGATGGTATTGGAAGTGCTGACAAGGCCGTCCAGAGGAATGGTATCGTTGAGATACTTTGCCGCGCGGAAAATCTCATCGGGATCCTCTGTAAAGGCTTTTTTCACACTAACGCCGGCGTACTGATACATCCAGGCGTTCATATTGGGGATAATCGGAACACGATCCGGAATTTTGCGGCTCATGACATCGTCAAAACGCTGCAACCGCTGTTCATACAATTCATTTACATTCATATTTCTCAAAACTCCCTGATAATCAGATGTGAATACGCACAACGGTTGTCAAATTCTGGAAACGAAGAGGTAAATCAGCTTCTTCATCGACTTCATGACATCCTCCTCGTTCAAACCCTTCTCCTGAGCAATCTGCTTAGCTGCCAGTTCGAAGGCTTCCAGGGTGTCTCCGTCCAGATTGGTTGCGATTTCAGCCATACGGGTATTTCTCCTTTCACGTGATTTGGATTTCTCCGCCGGGGGAAACCGGCGGCTTTCTATCGGTTTTTTTCATCAGAACAGCAGCTGCGCAATGGGCCAGAAGATCAGCATGGTGGCCACATACATCAGCGCAATCAGAAGCAGGCTGTACTTCATTGTCTCGCCGCCTTCAATATAGCCGTCCTTCTGAGCGATGGCAACAAAGCCGCTGCCGCCGGGAGTGGCAATGCCCATGTTGCAAAGGATCGCAACCAGAACGCCGTAAGCTGTGACATATCCGATAGAGGATGCGCCCAACAGCGCGGGAGCGCAGACCGTAATGCCAACGATACCGGTGACGCCGTTGGAGGCGAAGTTCGTGATAAAAATGACCAGGAACAGGAACACGGCAGCCAGGATGGAGGCAGGCAGGCTGGTGGCCAGGGGCTTAACCAATGCCTTCAGGAATACATTGATGCCGCCGGATTCCATATTGAACACAGAAGCGTACAAGAAAATACAGGCAATGAAAATAACGGTGGACCAGTGGATTTTCTTAACCGCGGTCTCGTACTTGAGGACAGGCTCGCCACCGACCTGAATCGCGCAGACAATCGCCACCGCGATCAGGGAAGGAATTGCTGTGCCAATGCTGGAGATTTTAGCGGCAAGATCCGCAGACAGGGGCTTGACAAAATCGGGAAGCAGCCAGAACAGGATCAGGGCCAGATAGACAGCCAGGGAAATCTTTCCCTTTGTGGAGAGACCCTGCAGCTCCTTGCGGCGTTCCATAACGTCATAGGCATCAAACTTGGTACAATCGGGCTTCAGGATAAACCGGAAAATCAGCATGGTCAATCCCAGCGTGACCAGAGACAGAGGAATGCCAACGATCATGTATTTCAGCCAGGAAACGCTTTCACCGGTAACGGTAGCCAGGGAGTTGAGCATCAGAAGCGGGACGGGATGCCCAATGGGAGTCGCACCGTTGCCGATACAGGTAATCCACAGCACACCGAAATACAGAGCCTTGGAGAACTTGTCCTTTGCGGTATATCCCAGACTGTCCAGAATGCTCTTAGCAAGAGCCACAAAGATGATTGCAACTGCGGTGGCTTCCATAAAATAGGTAATGACCAGGTTTGCCAGCAGGAACATGAACAGGAACATATACGGTTTCTTGCTGACCATTTTCCGGGTGATAAACCAGTTTGCGATCAGCTTGGTAACGCCGTTCTCTTCCAAAGCGACGCAAAGCACAAGGGTGCCGATGCAGATAACCGTTGTGGAATTGCCGAAGGAATTGGCCAAAATCGTGTTGGCCGGGCAAACCCCGCTGAAAGCCAGCAGACCAATGGACAGCATACTTGTCCACCCGGAGCCGTAGGTAATCCAGAGATAAATCGTGGTAATGAACAGCGCCAGCGCGGTTGCTCCCGCCTGGGTAATTCCCATATCCGTGCAGCCGCCCAGAATGAGACGCAGTACAAAGAACACAACTACCGCAATTAGAATGTGAATCTGTTTGGATTTCTTTTTCATAAGAACCTCCTGTCGAAGCTTTCTACCATAATCTTCAGGGATAAACGAAGGCCGTTGCTTCTGCTTCCCGAATGGAAAAGCGAACCGCCTTTTTGAAATTTCGGAATGGTTGATGTCGGACGATTAGTCAGCGGCCCACTCCTTGCAGGTCTGAATGGTTTTCTGAGGGCTGTGAGCCCATTCGTCAGCGCCTGTCACCTTACATGCGGCCTCGCTGACCGGCGCGCCGCCGATGATGATTTTCACATCGTCCATTCCGGCTGCCTTAAAGGCGTCTACGGTTGCCTTCATGGAGTCGATGGCCAGGGTCAGAACACCGGACAGAGCCACAATTTTGATGTTCTCCGCCTTGGCGGTATCTACGATCTTATCCGCCGGAACGTCGATGCCCAGGTCGATCACCTCAAAGCCGTTGGCCTCCAGCATAGCCTTGACAATATTCTTGCCAATGTCGTGGAGGTCATCCTTCACGGTGCACAGGATCATCTTGGTCTTGGGGCCGGAGCCGTCTCCAGAGGCCAGAGCGTCCTTCATGATTTCCACAGCCTGGGTCATCAGTTCACCGGCATAGATCAGATCACCGACAAAATACTCTCCGTCTTCAAAGAGCTTTCCTACAATGTCCATGCCCTTCTGACAGGCCTCCATTGCCTTGGATGCCTCCCCGCCGCCTTCTGCCATTACGGCTTCCAGCGTTTCGACCACGGTGTCTTCGTCCAGTTCGCCCATTGCCTGGGCCAGCTTTTCAAAATCGATCATTTTTGTTTCCCCCTTGTTGTGTATTGGGAAGCTCTGACGAAATCGCGAGAGCTTCTTTCCTGTTTGTAAAGGAATTGCCGTCCTTTGCAAACCGGCTTACTTTTTCAGGCCGATCTTACCCTGACGGTAAGCCCGGTTGTACTTTCTGCCGCCCTTGTCCAGCATCCGCAGGGCCTCGCAGGCGTAGATGGTGCTGATCATGTCCACATTGCAGGGATCCATAATTGCGCTGTCCAGCCCGGCGGCTATAGCGTAGGCCATGCAGCCACAATTGATGTACTTTCTGGCGGGCATATCGAAGCTGATGTTGGAGATAGCGCCTGTTACCTTGACGGCGGGCGCGTACTCGTGGATGCCGAGGATGCAACGTTCAAAATCCTTCATGGAGGAGGGCATGGTTGCCAGAGCCATGACACAGGGATCAATGTGGAGATTTTCCAGCTTCACACCGTATTTCACGGCTTTGTCAATGATCCGCTTGGCAATGTCAATCTTCTTCTCCGGATCCGACGGGATGCCGTCCCGGTCACAGGTCAGACCCACTACATTCCAGTCCGTTCCGGCAATCAGCGGGAAGATGGTCTCGCACTTGTCGCCTTCTTCATTTACGGAGTTGACCATACCGGGCTTGTTTACCTGCCCCTCATCCAGGATCCGGGCCAGCAGGTGGGCATTGGGGCTGTCGATGCACAGGGGCTTGTCCGTAACCTCCTGAATCAGGTCAATCAGCCACACCATAGCTGCATACTCCAGCTCCGGCGCCGTGCTGGGGGCGCAGTCAATATAGTGGGCGCCTGCCTGGGCCTGGGCAATGGCCCTGGATTTAATGACTTCCGCATTTCGCTCCGCTATGGCTGCTTTTACAGCAGGAATGGCACCGTTGATTTTTTCACCAATTATGATCAAGTATACCACGCTCCTTATGTCTATTTTGCTTGTATATACAAATGATATAACAAGATAGGCAGTTCGTCAAGACCCTTTTCGTTTTTCGGAAAACTATACAAATTTCACGTCGGATTTTGATGATATTATCCAGTAGTCAGGCTTATTTTAGGGATTCCATTTTTACGCATTTCCTGTTATAATATATACAAGCAGACAATACAAGGAGTGACAGGATATGAACCATCGGGACGGGCTTATCGATGCCATGACGGAGCTGGACGAAGACCGGGTTATGCAGCTGGTGCAGGCCATGATTGACAGCGGCGCTACCTCCAATTCCATTCAAATGGCACTGAATGTGGGAATCACCAATGTGGGGAAGCGCTTCGAAAAGGGAGACTATTTTATCGCGGACCTGATTGTTTCTGGTATGATCTACCGGGACGCGCTGCGGATTTTGATGCCCACCATGGATCGTGCCAGATCGATGCCCATTGGCAGAATTGTCATAGGGGTGGTGCAGGGAGATATCCATGACATTGGCAAGGACATTATTGTAAGCCTGCTGCGGGCGGAGCATTTTGAAGTTATTGATCTGGGAGTGGATGTAAAACCGGAGCGGTTTGCGTATGCGGTTCGAACCTACCGCCCCGATGCGCTGCTGATGAGCGGTGTTCTGACGCTGGCACGGGAATCTATGAAAAAAACCATGAATTTACTGGAGGAGGAGCAGCTTCGTCAGCAGGTGCAGGTGCTGATTGGCGGGCTTTGTGCCGGAGAATCCCAGCGCCAGTGGATTGGCGCAGACGGCTGGGCGTATGACCCGATGGAGACTGTGAGTTTTTGCAAGAGAGTGGTAGGGGAGAAGTATGGCAAGGAGCGCTGAACATTCCGCGGTCTACGCAGTGATCTACAATACACTGCGCAGTCAGATTTTTGGCGGAAAATATCGTCCGGGGGATATGCTGCCCTCTGAAAACCAGCTATGCGGCGAGTTCGGAGCCAGCCGGGAAACCGTCCGCAAGGGCCTGAAAGCGCTGGAGCAGGAAGGGCTGATCTTTTCCCGACCCAAAGTTGGCTATTTTGTGAGCACCCCCAATCACAGCGACTTTACGCTGACCTTTACGGAGGAGCTGAACGGCTGCACGACCCAGTATTGTGATATCCACGGCATTCAGCCGGATGAGGCGCTTCAGGAAAAGCTGGGAATCGAGGCCAATCAGAAGGTGATTGAGCTGTCCCAGATCACCCGCAATGCGTCAGGGGAGCCTGTGGCCTATGACATCAAATACGTCCCCTATGAGCGGGCCTATCCTACGGTGGAAAGTGAGATGCGGTATGCCGTGCTGCCGGACATTACGCTGACCAAGGTGGATTCCTTTGATTATTATACAGCGATACAGGTCAGCGCGGCCGGCGCCTGCCAGCGGGTTGCGGACGCGCTGGGGTGCAAAGAGGGGGAGCCTCTGCTTTTGATAGAGCGGCTGTTTATCCGGCAGGATGGCAAGCGGATTGGTTACTCCATGCAGTACGGCCAGGGGGAATTGGGAAAGCTCCTTGGTTCCTCCGGGCACCAGAAATAGCTCCCTATGCAAATCGCTTTCTACAGAGAAGACCATACCCCGCAACCGGGAACCTTGAAACGCCTCTCAAAAAGTGAGAGAAATTTATCCGTCCCAAATTGTTAGAACATTGAAAAGGGCTTACTGTCTGCGCAGTGCAGGCGGTAAGCTCTTTCCTCTTGCCGGACCCACTTCCGGTTTGGCCTTTGTGACCGAAATTCTCTTTGCGCATTTTCCACGAAGGGGCCCCACGGCGATGTTCGTTAAGAAATTTTTCATTTTTTTGTTGACAAGCGAAGTATTTGTCAATATAATTGTGAAAAAGGCGAAAGGAGTTGGTACAATGCTGCGCATGTGCATGTGGTATTGGACCCCGTTTCTCCTTTTTATCTTTATTTGACGGACCTACTGCCCCCTAAATTCGGCAGGAGGCCTTTTTTTTGGAGGAAAAAGATATGATCCCCAATTGGAACCAGGTCAACATTGTACCCGAATTCTGCGATCAGGGTGTGGATTGCTACCGGCTGGTGGGCGGCAATTTCCTCAACGAATACTTCATTGTCTCCGAAGCGGAAACCCGGAAGCTTATGAATCATCCCGAGGTGGTGGGCTATGAGGTGTATACCTCCCTGCTCAATGCTACCTCCCAGATGCTCTACTACCTCAAGGAGCAGCGGAAGATCACCTCCGCGAACATTCTCTCCATTCTCCGGGGGGCCCTCAACTACCCATTAGAGGAAAGCTGCTACCGGGAGCATATCCGGGTCCACGACATCAGCTTCCTGTCCAGCGAGCGGGTGTTCAATGGGGCGGGAGAAATGACCGGTCTTGCCATTAAATACAGCAAACTCACCATGGTCCCCAACAGCACCCTGATGATCGGCGACATTATTGCCTCCGGGGAAACGCTGATGCAGTGCCTGCGGTATGTGACGGACTACTACCGCACCCAGGGAGCAAAGCTGCGCAACATCGTTCTCTTTACCATTGGCGGCACCCGGGGCATTGAGCTGCTGGAAGACTTAACCCGCGAGGTTCGGGGGTACTGGCCGGATTTTGAAGGGTTCATTACGGTTTACTACGAGGGAATTTTCAACTGCTATGAGCCGGGAGACACCGGCGTCTCCGGCATCAACCGGGCCCTCATCGACTTCTACTGGAAGGGCGGCATCATCGCCCCCGCTTTCCGCCGCCAGACCCTTTCCATGCGGGATCCGCTGTTTGAAAAATGCACCATCTACGACGGCGGCGCCCGGCGGTATGAAATTCACGAGCACATTGAAGAGGTTCTGGAATTCTGGAACGGCATTCTGGCCCGGGCGGACATCATTGACAAGCAGGCCCTGCTGGAGGAAAAGCTGGGTCACGAGCTGCCCATTTCCTATGACGACTGGGTTCGGGACTGTCACTATGAAAAGCTGGATGAACGGGAGACCCGGTGGCTCTACCAGCAGGAGAAGGGCTTTGTGGAAAGCCTGAAGGACATTTCCCTGAAGCAGATTGCCCTCCAGCGGATCGAGGACTTCACCGGCACCTTAAGTAAGTATATTCTATAAAAAATATAAAGAGAGGTAACAACATGAAACAGAAAACACAAACCGTAGACATCGACTATGCCGAAACCGCAGTGCCCCAGAGTGACCGCCGGGGCATTGTCACCATGTTCATGATCATGCTGGGCTTCACCTTCTTCTCCGCAAGTATGTGGGTGGGCCAGCAGCTGGCAGACGGCCTGGACCTTTGGGGCTTTATCGCTTCCATGATACTGGGCGGCGTCATCCTGGGCCTGTATACGGGATTACTCGGCTATGTGGGCGCAGACTCCGGTCTGAGCCTGGATTTGCTTGCCCGGAAGGCTTTCGGTGAAAAGGGCTCCTACCTGCCCTCGGCCATGATCTCCTTTACCCAGATCGGCTGGTTCGGCGTGGGCATCGCCATGTTCGCCATCCCCGTTGCCAAGGAGCTGCTGGGCGGCAGCACCACCGCGGAATGGATCCTCGTGGTGATCGCCGGTATCGCCATGACCGCCTCCGCTTATTTTGGCATCAAATCCCTGACCATCGTCAGTTATATTGCTGTGCCCCTGATCGCGGTTCTCGGCACCGTTGCTGTGATTTTGGCGGTTGTCCGGGGCGACGGCACATTGGTTGACCAGTTTGCGAAGTCCAGCGGCACCCTCACTGTTGTGGGCGGCGCGGGCCTGGTTGTTGGCTCTTTTGTTTCTGGCGGCACCGCAACTCCGAACTTCACCCGGTTTGCCAAGAATGGCAAGGTGGGCGCCATCACCACCGTGGTAGCGTTCTTCCTTGGAAACTCCCTGATGTTCTTCTTCGGCGGCGTTTCCTCCGTATATGTGGGCGGCAACGATATTTTTGAAGTGATGTTGAACCTGGGCCTGTTTTACATGGCTGTCCTGGTACTGGGCCTCAACATCTGGACCACCAACGACAACGCCCTCTACTCCGCGGGTTTGGGCCTTGCCAACATCTTCGGTCAGAAGAAAAAGCCCATGGTTCTCATTTCCGGCGCTGTAGGAACCCTGGCTGCCATCTGGCTGTACTGGAACTTCTGCAATTGGCTGAATGTTCTCAATTGCACGCTGCCTCCCGTTGGCATCATTCTGGTGCTGAGCTATTTCCTCAACCGGGAAGCCTACAAGACTACGGAGTGCACCCAGAAGGTCAACTGGTTTGCCGTCGTGGGCGTCGTTTTGGGCGCTGTGGTTGCGAACCTCATTCACTGGGGCATCGCTTCCATCAACGGCATGGTCATTGCCGCAGTGTGCTATCTGGTTGGCCACTATGTAAGCAAAAAGAGATGATACAAGTACGTAAGAAAGAACGTTTCATTGCATAAAAATAAGAGTACTGTCATTGTAAGCTACCCGCTGCCCTCGTGGCAATCTCCATCGCAATCCGGAACAAGGTGCATCGATTCAGGAGATTGCCGCGAAGGCAGACATCGGTCCGCGCTTCACAATGACAGTGCTTTTTTGTTTACTGGAAAGTCTGAAAAAAGGAAAGCCAGCCGGTTGGCGGAGGTTCGAAAGACAGCAAAATTGGCAAAAGGCGTGACCGAAAATGATATGCTACCCCCATAAGAAACAGTTTTGTCTTTCACTGTCTCTTATGGGGGTAGCATATCATATAGAAGTGCACCCTTATATTGGTTTGACAAACCGGAATTGTCTAAAATAGTAAAGCCGTACCGCTTACTATTTTTTCTTTTACTGCTGAAACAGTATCTTTGATTGAATGCGTAGTTGTATCTATAACATTTAATTCATAGATTCCTAAATTGGAAAATTGATTCCACATTGTTTCAACTAATTCAATATTTGTTTCTCTGTCTAACTTTGAGCGTTCGATAGCTCGCTTCATAGTTTCTTCTTTACTTGCCCTTAAAACGATATAGTGTACTTCATAATGCTCTTGAACAATGTTGAGCCACGGCTCTAAAAACCACGGTCCTACAATGCCATCTACAATTACATCATATCCACCACGAGCATATCGCTTCGCAGCTTCTAAAAACGCTTCAATGACAATCAAATTTTGCTCATTTGATTCTGGCAAATGCGGTGGTATTGCCCCTTTACTCAAATAATGATAAAAGTCATCTGTGTGCATATGCACAGACTTTTCCAAATCTGATTCTTTTGCAACAGCAGATGCCGTTGTAGTTTTTCCTGTCCCCGGCGCACCTGTGATTACAATAATTCTACCTTGATTCATCTATATTTTACCTCCACAAATTCCGAGTTGTTGGCCTGTTTACGCCTATGTTATCACATGGCCATATAAAATGCAAGAACATCCACAGCACGTAAACTGCCGTGGATGTTCACGTCTTATGAATGCCGCACCTTTTAAGCCTTCTCTTTTTTTCGGAAAAGCGATTCCGGCACCTGGGAGAGGATCACCGCAGCAAATACCAGGATGCAGCCGGTGACTTCCCAAGCTGTCATGGTTTCCCTCAGAATCAGCCACCCGCCCAGAGCGGCGAATACGGATTCCAGGCTCATGATTAAGGACGCGGTGGTAGGCTCCAATCGTTTCTGCCCCACAATCTGCAATGTGTAGGCAACGCCCATGGACAGCACGCCCGCAAACACCAACGGGAACCAGCAGGCGAGGATATCCGCCCAGTTCACCTGCTCCGTCAGCAGCATAAAGGGTACGGACAACACCGTGACCACCAGACTTTGGACGCAGTTCAGGCGCAGACCGTCCAGATCGCCTGCCAGACGGTCAATGCAGGTGATCTGCACAGCGAAAGCCAGGGCACAGCCGATCAGACACAGATCCCCCTTGTTGATCCCGGAAGCGCCCATGCAGCACAGCAGATACAGCCCCACCACGGCCAGTACAACGCTGAACAGGGCGGACTTCGGCGGCTTCCGCTTCAGGAACAGCCCTAAAATAGGTACCAATACGATGTACATAGCGGTTAAGAATCCTGCCTTCCCCGCGTCGGTATACACCAGACCGATCTGCTGGAGGCTGGCTGCCACAAACAGGGCACAGCCGCAGATGGCGCCCACCTTCCACAAATGGGGGCTGCGCCATTTCTTCACGGTCCGGGAGGGACCGCCTTTGGGCAGCTCAAACAGGAAGGTGCATCCGGTCAGGAACAGCACTGCCAGAAAACAACGTACCGTCTGGAAGGTAAAGGGGCCGATTTTGTCCATGCCTACGCTCTGGGCGATAAAAGCAAAGCCCCAAATGATCGTGGCGAGCATCAAAGGAATGATGCCCTGCAGTTTTCTCTTCATTTTCATCACCGGGAGATACTCTATCATATTCCGGGATTATTTGCAAGCGGTGTTGCTTTTTTTTGGTTTTGTGGTAAAATAACTGGGAAATAAACAGCGCGTTTGCCGCAATGATCAACAGGAGGATATATTCGAGTATGGAAGATACCAGGAAGATCCCGCTCAGAGACGAGATCCCGGCGAGAGACAAGTGGGCCATCGAGGACCTGTACGCAACTGACGACCTGTGGGAATCGGAGCTTGACACGATAGCCGGAGATCAGGAGACGCTGGCGGGCTTTGCCGGAAAATTGGGGGAGAGCGGGGAGACTCTGTATGCCTACCTTTGCCGGATGGAGCAGGTAAACAGCAAGGCGGAAAGGCTGGGCAATTACTGTATGCGCAAGTCCGACGAGGACACCCGCAACGCGACCTACCTTGCCATGGTGGGTAAGTTCTCCAGCGTCATGGTGGCGCTGGGTGCCGCGTGCAGCTTTGATGTACCGGAGATCATGGCTATTTCCGATGAAGCATTGGACGGCTTTTATGCTGCTTGTCCTGGGCTGGAGCGCTACCGCCGATTCCTGACGGATCTGCGCCGCCGGAAGGCCCATACCCTGTCCGCCCAGGAGGAGAAGCTGCTGGCCGCCGCCGGAGAAATGGCCCAGGCCCCCGACACCATTTACGGCGCTTTTGCCGATGCGGATATCACCTTCCCCGATGCTGTGGACAGTGAGGGGAATCCCCATGCCCTGACCCAGGCCACCTTTGTCCCCCTGGAGACAGAGGCCGACCGGACCCTCCGCAAGAGCGCCTATGAAAATCTCTACGATACCTTTGGCAGCTACCAGAACACCGCCGCTGCCATTTTAAACGCCCAGAATAAACAGCTGAAGTTCTTTGCCGACGCCCGGAAGTATGGCAGCGCCCGGGAGGCTTCCCTGGACGGGACCAATGTACCCATCGCTGTATACGATAACCTGATTGAAGCGGTGCACCAGAATATGGACAAGATGCACCGGTACGTCAGCCTTCGGAAGAAGCTGCTGGGGGTGGAGGAGCTCCACTTCTACGATGTGTACACCCCCCTGATCGCCGATGTGGACAAGAAGATCCCCTACGAGCAGGCGAAGCAGACGGTGTATGACGCCCTGTACCCCTTGGGGGACACCTATCGCTCTATTTTGAAGGAGGGCCTGGATCACCGCTGGATCGACATTTATCCCAACAAGGGCAAGCGCAGCGGGGCCTACTCCGCCGGGGCAGTGGTTCATCCCTATGTGCTGCTGAACTACACCGGTACCATGGACGACCAGTTCACCCTGGCCCACGAAATGGGCCATGCCATTCACTCCTATCTCTCTAACAAGACCCAGAATCCCATTGACGCGGATTATGTGATTTTCGTTGCGGAGGTGGCCTCCACCTGCAATGAGGCCCTGCTCATGGAATATCTCCTGGGGAAAACCACCGACAAGAAGGAACGGGCCTATCTCATTAACCACTTCTTAGAGCAGTTTAAGGGCACCCTGTATCGGCAGACCATGTTTGCCGAGTTCGAGCGGAACATTGGGGAGTTGACCGCCCAGGGCCAGACCCTGACGGCGGAGGTCCTCAGCGCCGAGTATAAGCGTCTGAATGAAGAGTACTTCGGTCCTGATATGGTGGTGGATGATCGGATCGCCCTGGAATGGGCCAGGATTCCCCACTTCTATTATAACTACTATGTCTTCCAGTACGCCACCGGCTACGCCGCCGCCATTGCCCTGTCCCGCCGGATCCTGAAGGAAGGGGAGAGCGCGGTGAAAGATTACCTGGGGTTCCTCGCCGGCGGCTGCGCCAAGTCTCCCATTGACCTCCTCAAGGGCGCCGGGGTGGATATGACCGGTCCCGAGCCGGTGAACCAGGCCCTCCAGCTCTTCGGCGAGCTGCTGGATGAGATGGAAGAACTGACCCGGGGGTAAACCATGGCAGAGCTGTTTTTACCCACACTGCACACCTTTGCCATGAACAATATTTTCACCGGCTCCATGGGGCCTCTCCGCTTCCGGGTCAAGCCCAATGTGGTCATGCTGAACCCCAAAGAAGTAGACTATGCCCAGAGCAGCATTTTTGTGGAATACTGGCACGGCCCCTACTGCTACGAAAAAAGCGAAATGGAGGGAAACGAAACTTTCCCCATGACGGAAGCGGGCAGGACCGAAATGCAGAAGTGGCTTGTGAGCAAGGTATAAAACTGAAATCGCTCCGGCGGGGAAATCCTGCCGGGGCGATTTCGTGATTTGCCACAAAAAACTGGAAAAAATGGTTGAAATTTCACCTGATATTGATATATAATAGTTTACATATTTTCCTGTGTAAAAAAGACGAACCGCGCATGAATGCTTGGAAAGAGAGGGGGGACTTCCATGAATCGGGCTGCATACAGGGCTCTTGCGGAGATGGCCGGAGAGCCGGAGGAGCTGGAAGCATCTATTGGGTATCTTGCCCATCACTTGGGCCTGTTTCTGCGTCAGCGGGAGCACGTTCTCATCTGCTTCCAGACCCGGGAAAAGGGGGGCATCGGCTGGCTTATGGAGCAGGCGGTGCTTCGTTGTAACGCCATCCCCCATGTGTGGGGGGAGGATCCCCGCTGGTGGGCGCTGCTGCGCATGGCATTTGTCACCAAATCCACTACCATCATCGGCGCGCCTCTGTTGGTGTTGGGGCTGACCAAGCTGAAAAAGGCATACAATACGCCCCTGTACATCCGTAAGGTCATCACCGCCGGGTACCCCTGCCTCCAATGGATGATCGACGGAATCGTGAAGGGCCTGGACTGTGAAATGGGCGGCTGCTTTGGCCTGGGCCAGACAGGAGTTATAGCCGGGTTTGCCTGCGGCCATAGCTGGGGCGTCCATCTGCGGGAGGATGCCTACGGGGTGGAGATCGTGGACAGCTGCGGCTATCCCATACCCGAGGGGGAGATGGGCGAGATCGTCCTGTACCCCAAAAAGAAGCCGGAAGTGCGGGTGAACACCGGGGAAAACGCCCGGGTGGTTCTGACGCCCTGCGAATGCGGCTGTAAGGCCCCCAGAATCATGGACTTCACTCCCGGGCGGACGGAGGAGGATAAGACCTTGCTTGCCCTGGGGGAGGAACTGCAAAGCTGGACCAGCATTTTGGATTGCAGGCTGAATCGAAGCAAATACGGGTTGGAGATCGATCTGGTGGTCATCCCGGGTGAGAACCTGCCAAAGCTTCCTTCTGCGGCAAAATTGCACATCCGCAATTTCGACCCGGAGACAGAGAAGCCCTTCTTCTATGATCCTGTCACCAGAATCTCCTCCAAAGAGGGAAAAAGCAGTTGACTTTTTCTCTTTTTGTGATAGAATACTATAGATATGCAAAGACAATGCGGAAACAAAGCGGATGGAAAGCCCAAAGCGAGAGGGGTACGGTGCAAGCCCTCGGCGGAGTATCCGCAGGCCACTTCCTGCGTCGCCCGGGAGAACCGGGACGGGCTGCTCCCGTTACAGAGCGTCTAAGATACTTCCCTTCGGGAAGTGAATTAGGGTGGTACCGCGACTTAAATCGCCCCTATCGAACGATAGGGGCGATTTATATTTTTGCTGTAATTTATTATGGAGGTAATTTCCTATGGATCCTAAGCCTTATGGTGTAAACGAACTGCGTGAGATGTTCCTTTCCTTCTTTGAGAGCAAAGGCCATCTGCGCCTGCCCAGCTTCTCTCTGATTCCTCAGAACGACGCGTCCCTGCTGCTGATTAACTCCGGCATGGCCCCTATGAAGCCCTATTTTACCGGTGAGGTGGAGCCCCCCCGTCATCGGGTGTGCACCTGCCAGAAGTGCATCCGGACCGGCGATATTGAGAACATTGGCAAGACCGCCCGTCATGGCACCTATTTTGAAATGCTGGGCAACTTCTCCTTCGGCGACTACTTTAAGCGGGAAGCTATCCACTGGAGCTGGGAGTTCCTGACAGAGGTGGTGGGCCTGGACAAGGACCGGCTGTACCCCTCCATTTACGAAAACGATGACGAGGCTTTTGACATTTGGAACAAGGAAGTGGGCATCCCCGCCGAGCGGATCTTCCGTTTTGGCAAGGAAGACAACTTCTGGGAGCACGGCTCCGGCCCCTGCGGCCCCTGTTCCGAGATCTACTACGACCGGGGAGAACAGTACGGCTGCGGCAAGGAAGGCTGCACCGTGGGCTGTGACTGCGACCGGTATATGGAGGTTTGGAACAACGTTTTCTCCCAGTTCAATAACGATGGCCAGGGGAACTACACCGAGCTTGCCCAGAAGAACATCGACACCGGCATGGGCCTGGAGCGTCTGGCGGTGGTATGCCAGAACGTGAACTCCCTGTTCGATGTGGACACCGTCATGAACATTACCCACAAGGTCACGGAGCTCACCGGCGCCACCTACGGCGTCAGCGTGAAGATGGACGTTTCCCTGCGGGTCATCACGGACCACATCCGTTCCTCTGTCTTCATGATCGCCGACGGCGTGCTGCCCAGCAACGAGGGCCGGGGCTACGTTCTGCGCCGGCTGCTGCGGCGGGCCGCCCGGCACGGAAAGCTCTTAGGTGTGGATAAGCCCTTCCTGTACCAGGTGGTGGAGACGGTGATTCGGGAGAACGAGGGTCACTACGGCTACCTGCGGGAGCGGGCGGAGTATATCACCCGGATCGTGAAGATCGAGGAGGAGAACTTCTGCCGCACCATTGACGGGGGCATGAGCATCTTCACCGCCAAGCTGCAAGAGCATAAGGCCAAGGGCGAGACCCAGTTCTCCGGCGCGGACGCCTTCCTGCTGGCGGACACCTATGGCTTCCCCATCGACCTGACCATCGAAATGGTGGCCGACGAGGATATGACCATCGACATGGATGAATTTTACCGTCTCCGGGAGGAACAGAAGGTTCGGGCCAGAGAAGCGAGAAAGGCCCTGGGGGACCTGGCCTGGGCGGGCATCGACCTGGGACTGGACAATACCCCCACCACTTTTGTAGGGTATACGGAAAATACCTGCGAAAGCAAGGTCCTGGCGGTCTGCGTGGGAGACGAGGTTTCCGGCACCATCGCCGGGGGCGAAGACGGCATCCTGGTGCTGGATAAGACCCCCTTCTACGCCGAAATGGGCGGTCAGGTGGCGGACTTCGGCACCATCTCCCTGGGAGACAGCGTATTTGAGGTGAACAACGTCCAGAAGGACAAGGGCGGAAAATACCTCCATCACGGCAGGATGATCTCCGGTTCCATCAAGGTGGACGATGTGGTCACTGCCGCCATCGATGTGGAGCGGAGAAAAGCCATCATGCGTGCCCATTCCGCTACCCACCTGCTGCAGAAGGCTTTGCAGACCGTTCTGGGGGATCATGTCCATCAGGCTGGCTCCTTCGTGGAGCCGGATCACCTGCGGTTTGACTTTACCCACTACGCCGCCATGACCCCGGCGGAGCTGCACAAGGTCAATATGCTGGTCCAGGAGTCCATTCTGGAGGGCTACGGCGTGGAAGTGAAGGAAATGCCCATTGACGAGGCTAAGAGCCTGGGTGCTACCGCGCTGTTCAGCGAGAAGTACGGCGACGTGGTCCGGGTGGTGAACATGGGCGGCTACTCCATCGAACTGTGCGGCGGCACTCATCTGGACAACACCGCCAAGGTCGGCCCCTTCCGGATTATCTCCGAGGCCTCCGTGGCCTCCGGCGTCCGTCGGATCGAGGCCATCACTGGCAAGGCCTGCCTGAACCAGATGGACGCCAATGTCCAGCTTCTGGCGGACGCTGCCGCCAAGCTGAAGGCGAAGCCAGCCGAACTGGCAGCCCGGATCCAGAACCAGATTGAGGAAATGAAGGAATTGAAGCGGGCCATTGAACAGTACAAGGCCAAGGAGGCCTCCGGCGAGGTGGATCGGTTCCTGATCGGCTCCCGGAAGGTAGAGGGCTACCATGTCCTCACCGCCACGCTGCCGGGCGCCGATGCCGGGAAGCTACGTCAGATGGGCGATCTGCTGCGGGACAAGGATCCCAAGGTGGTAGCGGTGCTCTGCTCCGTAAAGGACGACAAGCCTACCTTCCTGGCCGTCTGCGGCAAGGAGGCGGTGGCCGCCGGAATCAAGGCCGGGGATATCGTAAAGCAGGTCTGCTGCTGCTGTGGCGGCAGCGGCGGCGGGAAACCCGATTCCGCCATGGGCGGCGGCAAAAATATGACCAAGGTGGACAATGCCCTGGCTTTGGTTGATGACTTTGTGGTTGAGAAGCTGAAATAATCCTGAAAAGGACGCTGCCCCTGGCGGCGTCCTTTTTGAAATGAAGGGGGAGGAAAGATGCGAAAGCTACAGTGCCTGACACTGGGCTTCTCCTTAAGCTGTGCCCTGTGCGCCTATCTTGTGCGGCCTGAGAAGCTGTGGATTCCCTGCGGGTGTTTTCTCCTCCTTTTGCTGCTAACCCTGGTGACGGGGAAGGAACGGAAACGGACGGTTCTTTTCCTGCTGGGGCTGAGCCTGGGCAGCGGGTGGTATTGGGGCTATTCCGTCTTTTATCTGGCTGGGGCAGTGCGGATGGACGAGGAAACCGTCCCGGCCACGGTCAGAGTGGGGGATTACAGCTGTGCGACGGACTACGGCTCCACAGTGGACGGTACCGTTACCCTGGATGGAAAGGCTTACCGGGTGAAGGTCTACCTGAAAGACAAGGAGAATCTCGGCCCCGGCGACACTCTGACAGGAACGTTCCGCTTTCGGGTCACTACCCCTGGCGGATCGGAACCGGCAACCTGGCATAAGGGCAGGGGTACCTTTCTGCTCCTGTACCAGTCCGGAGAACTTTCTCTTGGAACTTCGGAAAGCAGGTCTTGGCTGGATCGGGCGGCGGAACTTCGGAAAAATCTGAAAGGCATCTTGACCGATTGCTTCCCGGAGGATACCCGGGCCTTTGCCAAAGCCCTGCTGCTGGGCGACACCACAGACCTGTCCTATGAAACGGACACGGATTTGAAGGTCAGCGGAATCCGTCATGTGGCGGCAGTTTCCGGGCTTCATGTGTCCATTCTGTTCGCTCTGCTCAGCGCTGCTACTTTGCGAAAGCGTTCCCTCACTGCTTTGGTGGGATTCCCGGCACTGTTACTGTTCGCGGCCCTGGCGGGATTTACCCCTTCCGTGACCCGGGCGTGCCTCATGTGGGGGTTGATGCTGCTGTCCATGGTGCTGGGCAAACACTATGACAAAGTAACGGCCCTGTGCTTTGCAGCCCTCATAATGCTGTTGTGGAATCCCATGGTCGTCACCGATGTGGGCTTTCAGCTTTCCGTGGGCAGCGTGGCGGGAATCTTCCTGTTCTCCGGGAAAATCCAGAAATGGATGCTGGGACGTTTTTCCCCGAAAAAAGGGAGAAGCCGGAAGGGAATTGCCTTTCTTGCCGGTTCGGTGTCTGTTACCCTGGGAGCACTGGCTTTCACCGCGCCTTTGTCTGCTCTGTATTTTGGCACGGTGAGCCTGATCGGCGTGGTGACGAACATGCTGACTCTGGGAATCATCAGCTTGATCTTCTATGGGATTTTGGGCGTCTGCCTGATGGACGTGCTGTGGCATACCGGTGCGGCGCTGCTGGCCCGGGGCGTGTCCTGGCTGATCCGATATGTGCTGGCCGTGGCAAAGCTTCTGTCGGATATCCCCCTGGCGGCGGTGTATACCAGAAGCCCTTACATCGTGGCATGGCTGGTTTTTGTGTATCTTCTGCTGGTGGTTTTCCTGGCACAGAAGAAACGGATGCCGGGGGTTCTTACCTGCTGCGCTGTGATCGGCCTTTGTGCCGCGCTGCTGTGCTCCTGGGCGGAGCCTATGCGGGACGATGTGCGCTTTACCGTCCTGGACGTGGGGCAGGGACAATGTCTGATTCTGCAAAGTGAAGGCTGTACCTATCTGGTGGATTGCGGCGGCGACCGGGACGACGAGGCTGCCGACATTGCAGCGGAAGCCCTGCTCAGTCAGGGAATTGCGTCTCTGGATGGCCTGATCCTGACCCACTGTGACCGGGATCACGCGGGAGGGGTGGAAGGGCTCCTCAGCCGGGTGGACACGGACTTACTGATCCTTCCAGCGGAGACAGGCGGCAGGACCTTCCATACGAAGGGAGAGGTCGTTTACGCCGCCGAGAACCTGGAATTAACCTTTGGCACGGGGAAAATCCGGATTTATTCTCCAAAATACGGGGGAGATACCAATGAAAACAGCTTATGTGTCTTGTTTGATACGGAAAATTGTGATATACTGATTACTGGCGACCGGGATGGCTTCGGGGAACGCTCCCTTTTGCGCAATGCAGATCTAGGAAAAGTGGACATCTTGGTGGCGGGACACCATGGCTCTAAAAATGCCACCTGTTCGGAACTTCTGGCGGCGGTCCGGCCGGAGATCGTCTGTATTTCCGTGGGCAGGAACAATCCCTTTGGCCATCCCGCCCCGGAAACCCTGGCACGGCTGGAGGAAAACGGCTGCCAGGTATACCGCACGGACCTGAACGGAGAAATTGTGATTCGGAGGTGAACCCATGGCAAAAAGAATGGAGGCCCCCAACGGCCTGCAAACGCTGAAAGCGGACCTGAAACAGAAAAGCCCGGGAAGGCTCTACTTCTTCCATGGGGAGGAAACCTTCCTGCTGCACCACTATTTGGGGCAGCTTCGAAAGCTGCTGCTGGATTCCCTGACGGAATCCTTCAACTTCCACCGGCTGAATCAGGAAACCTTCGATATGCGGGTCTTCGCGGACGCGGTGGAGAACCTGCCCATGATGGCAGAGCACACCCTGGTCCAGGTGGACGACATTGACCTGTTTAAACTGAGTGAAGGCGACCGAACCAAAATGATCGACGTGCTGACAGACATTCCGGATTACTGCACCGTGGTCTTCACCTTTATCACGACCCCCTGGAAGCCGGACAAACGGCTGAAAAAGCTGTGGGAGGCCATTGAGAAAAACGGTACCATCGTGGAATTTGCCAAGCAGGACCAGCGGGATCTGGCGGCTTGGGTGACCCGGCATTTTGCCGCCCGGGAGAAGCGGATCAGCACCGATCTGTGCCTGTATCTCATCGACATCACTGGCGGCACCATGACGGCGCTCAGTGGGGAGATTGACAAGATCTGCGCCTATTCCGGGGCAGTGGAAATTAAAAAGTCGGACATCGACGCGGTGACGGAGCCGGTGCTGGACGCGGTGGTGTTCCAAATGACGGATATGCTCAGCGCCGGACGGTATGGGGATGCCCTGGGGAAACTCCAGCAGCTGCTCAAAATGCAGCAGGAGCCCCTGGCGATTCTGGGAGCCGTGGGCAGCCACTTCCGGCGCATCGGGGCGGCCAGGACCCTCTTAGACCACGGAAAGACGGCCTATGACCTGCAAAAGCTCTGCGGCATCCCCGACTATCCGGCGAGGAAAACCATGGACGCTGCCCGGCGGTTTTCCCCCGCCTTCTGCAAACGGGCGGCGGAACTGGTGCTGGAGACGGACTACCGGATGAAAACCTCCTTTGACGACAACGAGCGGCTGATGGAAATGCTGTTGCTGACCCTTTCCCAGGAGGCCCGCAATGGTTAAGATTCAGGAGGCCATTGTGGTGGAGGGGCGCTACGATAAGAATACCCTGAGCCAAATCGTGGACGCCCCCATTTTGGAGACGGCGGGCTTCGGCATCTTCAGGGATAGGGAGAAGATGAACCTGCTGCGGAAAGTGGCGGAAAAGCGGGGGCTGATCGTTTTCACCGATTCCGACGGGGCGGGCTTCGTGATCCGGAACCACATCAAAAGTGCCATTCCCGGTAAATACCTGAAGCACGCCTACATTCCCGACATTCCGGGGAAGGAAAGAAGAAAGGCCGCCCCCGGCAAGGAAGGAAAGCTGGGGGTAGAGGGGATGTCTCGGGAGATCATCCTGGAAGCTCTGCAAAGGGCGGGAGCCACCATGGAAGGGGAGGCTTCCCCGGTAAAACGGGACATCACCAAGCAGGACTTCATGGCACTGGGCCTCTCCGGCGGGGCAAACGCCAGCGAAAAGCGCCGGGAGCTTGCGAAAAAACTGGGCCTGCCGGAGCATATGAACGCGAACGCTATGCTGGAAGCCCTGAATTTATTGTATACTTTAGACGAATTGACTGCGATGATAGAAACGATGGAGAACCCCAATGGTTGATATACAGGTAAAAGACTTAACAAAATTCTTCGTCATCGGCGAAAACCTACTGGATGGATTAAGCTTTGAAATCCAGGAAGGGGAGCGGGTGGCGATTTTAGGGCGGAACGGCTGCGGCAAGACCACCCTTTTTAATATCCTCACCGGCCAGATGGACTATGACGGTGGGGAAGTTTATGTAAACCCCAATAAGCGGCTGGGCCTGATTTCCCAGATTCCAAAGTTCCCGGAAGGGTATACCGTGGAGGACGTGCTGCGCTCTGCTTACGCGGAGCTGTTCCGGATCAAGCGGAAAATGGAACAGCTGGAACGGGAAATGGGCCAGGGGGCCGATGCCGGGCAGTTAAAAGAATACGATCGATTGTCGAATGCCTTTCAAAGCGGCGGCGGCTACGACATGGATGTGGACGTGGACAAGATCTGCAACGGCCTGGGGATTCCGGCGGAGCAGCGCTTTCAGGAATTTGCTTCCCTGTCGGGGGGCGAAAAGACCCGGGTAAACCTGGCACGGCTTTTGCTGGAAAAGACGGACATTCTGCTGCTGGACGAGCCGACAAACCATCTGGACTTAAGAAGCGTTGAATGGCTGGAGGGGTATATTAAGGCCTTTAAGGGTACCGTTCTCGCCATCTCCCATGACCGGTACTTTATTGACCAGATTGCCCAGCGGGTCATTGAGATTACAGAAGGCCACGCTGAGTTTTATTCCGGCAACTATTCTTTCTATATGGACGAAAAGCAGGCGAGATTTGACCTGCAATTAAAGCAGTACCAGGTTGAGCAGGCAAAATTAAAGCAGCTGGGCTTCACATTGGAGCGGATGAAGGGATGGGGCATCAACAACCGGACTCTCTACCGCCGGGCTATGTCCATCCAGCATCGGATGGAGCGGATTCAGAAGACGGAGAAGCCCAAGAAAGAGAAAACCATGAAGGCCAGCTTTGGCCAGAAGGACTTTTCCGGCGATGTGGTTTTCAAAATGAAGAGCGTGAGCAAATCCTTCGGCGACCGGACCCTCTTTTCTGGGGTGGAGCTGAACGTGGAGGGCGGAGAGCGCATCGCTCTGCTGGGGGACAACGGCACCGGCAAGTCCACCTTCATCAAGTGTCTGCTGGGAGAAGAGGACTGCCAGGGGAAAATTCAGTTCGGGCCTACGGTGAAATGGGGGTATCTTCCCCAGATCATCCACTTTGACCACCCGGAGCGGACCTTATATGACACCATGCTCTACGAAAAGAACTGTACTCCCCAGGTGGCAAGAGACCGCTTAGGCGCGTTCATGTTCCAGGGGGAGGACGTCTTCAAGACCGTAGGCAACCTCTCCGGCGGGGAGCAGTCCCGGCTCAGGCTGTGTATGCTGATGGACGAGAAGATTAACTTCCTGATCCTGGACGAGCCTACCAATCACCTGGATATTGCCTCCCGGGAGTGGGTGGAGGCAGCCATCGAGGAATTTGAGGGCGTGCTGCTGTTTGTGTCCCACGACCGGTATTTCATTGAGAAATTTGCCGAGCGGATCTGGCTCTTAGAGGACGGGGTCATTCGGGACTTCCCCTGTGGATATCAGAAGTACCGCTCTATCTTAGAGCATGAAGCGGCGGCGAAAACCCAGGCACCCGCAGCGCCCAAGCTGAAAAAGGAAAAGCCCAGGGGCGGCACAAAGGAAAGCGAAAAAATAGTACGCCGCTTGGAGCGGGAGATTGAGAAGCAGGAGACGGTGGTAGCCGAGTTAGAGGCTAAGATTGAAGAAGCCGGGGCAGACTACCAAGAGTTGACCCGCCTGCTCCATGAAAAGGAAGAAGCGGAAGATGCGCTCATGGACCTGATGGAGCAGTGGGAGGCGGCGCAGGAATAAGTCAAAGCCTTCCCCTCTGGGGAAGGTGCCCCAGTGTACGCACTGGGGCGGATGAGGTGTTCCAGTTACGAAACCAGTTCGTTGAAGTGCTCATTTATGATACTGGTTTAAATTCCGTAGCACCTCACCCGTCTCGCCTTCGGCGATCCACCCTTACACTTTGGTATGATTGCCACTGGCAATCATGGAAATTCTGATTTGCTGCGCAGGCACCACCCCAAAGGGGAGGGCAAGGGCGTTCCCCCAACGAAAACAGTTGACACAGTTCCCCCAAAGACCTATAATAAAGAAAAAATATAAGGAGCGAATCATTCATGAGTTCTTGTAACGGCAACTGCTCTTCCTGCGGCAGTTCCACTTGCGGCGACCGGAAGGCAGAAAGCCTGCTGGAAGCCCTCAATCCCAAATCCAGCGTAAAGAAGGTCATCGCCGTGGTCTCCGGCAAGGGCGGCGTAGGCAAGTCCACCGTCACCGCCATGCTGGCTGTGGCCATGGCCCGGAAAGGCAAAAAAGTGGCCGTGCTGGACGCGGATATCACCGGCCCCTCTGCCCCCACGGCCTTCGGTGTCACCGAGTGCCAAGGTGCGAATGAAGACGGTCTCTATCCGGCTCTGTCCCGCACCGGCATCCAGATTATGTCCATTAACCTTTTACTGGACAACCCCGCAGATCCCGTGGTCTGGCGCGGCCCTGTCATTGCCGGCGCGGTGAAGCAGTTTTGGACGGACGTCATCTGGGAAGACGTGGACTATATGTTCGTGGATATGCCTCCCGGAACCGGCGACGTGCCCCTGACGGTGTTCCAGAGCCTGCCCATTGACGGGGTGGTCATTGTGACCTCACCTCAGGATCTGGTGTCCATGATCGTTTCCAAGGCCGTAAAGATGGCGAACATGATGCACATTCCCGTGCTGGGATTGGTTGAGAACTATTCCTACCTCCTGTGCCCCGATTGTGGCAGGAAGATTGAGGTCTTCGGCAAGAGCCGCCTGGAGGAAGTGGCAAAGGCTATGAACCTGCCTATCCTGGCCCGGCTGCCCATTGACCCCGCTGTGGCGGAGGCCTATGACAGCGGCCTGATGGAGACGGTAAACACCGACGTCCTTGCAGGCGTGGTGGACGCTGTGGAGAGGGCGGAATAACCCCGATAAGAAGCAAAAACGCAAGTGCCTCGTGGTTGAGACACTTGCGTTCTTCATTTCACAATAGCTTCAAATCCATTTTCCATTGCAGTACATGGCGTACGGCACTGTTCAGGGTGTCAAAGCTGATCCGCCCCTCCAGTACAGCGGCCAGGACCGCCTCGTATTGGACATCGTATTCCGTGGAGCATAGCAAGTCGTTCCCGGCGAGAACGGCCAGCACCGCCGCTTCCCCGGCGCCATAAGCGTCGGTAATGGCCTGCATCACCAGGTCGTCCGTGAGGATTACGCCCTGAAAGCCCATGGTTTCCCGAAGGTAGACGTGGACGGCAGGGGAGAGGGAGGCGGGAAGCGCATCATCCATGGCCTCTACAATGGTGTGGCTGACCAGAATCCCACCGCACCCGGCATCGATTCCGGCGGCGAAGGGCAGCAGATCACGGCTTTCCAGTTCCTCCAAAGAGCGGCTGTCCCGGGCAATGCCGGTGTGGGTATCGGCGTTGTTGCCATAGCCCGGGAAGTGCTTCAGGACGCTTCCAACTTGGCAGCCTGCCATGAGGCTCACGGTCCGGGACACAAAGTCGGAGGTGACAGCGGGATCCTCCCCCAGAGAGCGGGCGTACATAAAGGCGGCGGGATCCGTGGAGATATCACACACCGGTCCCAGGTTGACGTTGACGTTCAGGGACGAAAGCAGTTTGCATTTCTCCTCTTCCACGGTCATCACCCTGTCCATACCCCAGTTTTTCAGGGCATTGCGGGGGGAGGGGAAGGGCATCTCCCGGAAGGCGGGGTAACGGCTGATCCGGGTGACAGTGCCGCCCTCCTCGTCCACGGCTATGAGCAGAGGAATTTTGGCGGTGGCCTGATAGGTATTCAGCTTTTCCCGGATCGTGTCCGGGGTCTGGCCGTTAAAGTCACTGCCAAAGAGCACAAAGCCCCCCAGGTGATACTGGGCGATGTCCTGCACAGCAGTGGAATCCTCGCACCGGGCCAGAAAAAGCTGACCCACCCGCTCTTCAATGGACATATTTTCCAGGATTTCCTGGATGGGATCCGGAGGCAGGGTGGCAGGGGGCAGGGCTTCTTCTGACGCTGTGGGGGGACCCTCAGTGGTTTCCGGGGGAAGGGTCTCCGGCACCGGCGGCTCGGAGGCTGTGCAGCCGGACAGCGGAAGCAGCAGCGCCAGACAAAGGAGAATTGAGAAGACACGCATGGCGTTCACCTCTCTGAAAAGGATTGGCCCATTACAGGACATGTCCCAGCAGGTACCACAGAATCAGCAGCACGATCACCAGGGGGATAAAAGCAATTAAAGCCTGGGCGGTAATACACAGCACAGTATACCCAAAAAATTCCAGCAGGTAGGCAATAGCGCAGAGAATCATGCTGGAAAACACAGCCTTACTCAGCTGCTTGCCTACCACGGTGGAGAAAAAGAAGGTATACATAGCGCCCAGAAAGGGATTTGCCACACTGATGACCAGCCCCAGGACTAGGCTGACCACACCGGACAGAAGCAAAAACGCCAGGATCACCAGAAGCGCAGTGGGAGCGTAAGTGACCAATACGTCCGGAAGATAGGTATATAAGGCCCGGCGCACGAAGAAATGCAGCACCATGGAGAAGACCACAGTCAGAAACCGCATGAGATACCAGCTGAGGAAGTTTTCTCCGTTGGGCAGAATGGTGTCGAGAATGTTGACCAGGAAAGCCAGAATAATCAGGGAGAGAACCTCCGAACAGAGAACCGGGAACCGGGTGCCGGTAATGGGCATTATAAACAGGTAATCCCCGGAAAACCGCACAAAGGGGAGCGGGGACAGCAAATCCTCCAGGTTCCAGGGCTTGAAGGTATAGACGATCACCGTCAGGACGTAAATAAACAGGATGCCAATGGCGCAGGACAGAGAGCGGTTCAGGCTGGACCGTTTCCCCAGAGCCACACGGCCCAGCACACCCATGATCATGACCGCCGCCGTGAAATACAAAATAAACTGGGCTGAGGAGCCAAGGTCGATCTGGGCGGGCAGATAGGAAGCGGCGTACTTTAACGTATCGGTAATGGCATCGGGGATGGCAGCGGCGGCAGAGGAGATACTCTGGCCCAAACCGTCGGGAAGGCTGGCGCCAATGGTCGAGATAGTGGATTCCAAGTCCATAGGAGGTCCTTTCTTTCTGGGTACCGGCACAGAGCTTTGCGGATATCGGGGATGTCTGCAAAGCTGTATGCCGGTTTCGTTCGGAAAAGCCGCCGCCATTCCTGGCGGCGGCTTTTTGCGTTCGGGAAAGGGATAATTACTTGACCTCGACTTCGGCGCCAGCTTCCTTCAGCTCGGCAGCCAGCTTCTCGGCGTCTTCCTTGGAGATGCCCTCCTTCAGGGCCTTGGGGCAGTTGTCCACCAGGTCCTTGGCGTCCTTCAGGCCCAGGCCGGTAGCGGCACGGACAACCTTGATAACGCCCAGCTTGGAAGCGCCGGCGCTCTTCAGGATGACGTCAAACTCGGTCTTCTCCTCCACCTCAACAGCGGCGGCAGCGGGAGCGGCAACAGCGGCGGCGGCAGCGGAAACACCGAAGGTCTCCTCCAGGGTGTGAACGAGCTCGGACAGCTCCAGGACGGTCAGTTCCTTAACCTGCTCAACCAGAGCAGTGACTTTTTCACTAGCCATTTTAATTTTCCTCCTAAATTATGTGGTGTAAATGATTTTGTTGTTTAGGGTTATGCGATCAAGCTTCTGCTTCTGCGGCAGGAGCGCCGCCTTCCTTCTGCTCCCGGATCTGATCCAGGACACAAGCCAGGCTGGAAATGGGGGCCAGGAAGGTACCGAGGACGGAAGCCACCAGAGCGTTCTTGCTGGGCAGCTCGCCGAAGCCGTTGAGCTGGTCAGCAGACAGGACAGAGCCTTCCACGACGCCGCCCTTAATGGACAGGGTCTTCAGCTTGTTCTTCTTGGCAAACTCGCAGACGATACGAGCAGGGGCGATGGGGTCGCCGGTGGTGGAAGCCATGGCAGTGGTACCGTTCAGAACCTTGGAGAAATCGTAACCGGCATTCTTGGTTGCGAAATTGGTCAGAGTGTTCTTCACAACGGAGTATTCCACACCAGCTTCACGGAACTGCTTACGCAGCTCGGTATCCTGAGCCACCGTGATACCCTTGTAATCGACGAAAACCACGGAAGAAGCATCCTGGATTTTGCCGGTCAGAGCGTCGACCACGGCCTTCTTGCTCTCAAGAACCTTAGCGTTGGGCATAATTTTCACCTCCGAAAATAAAAAGTGTCTTCCTGCCAGAAGACAGAAAGACACGCAGAAAATCACTTTAAGCGTACCTCGGCAGGACTTACGGAACAGTTCCACCTGCTGTCTTTGGCAACTTAAGTATAATAGCAGAGAATGGACAAAATGTCAAGCACTTTCTTGGAAAACCTGCAAAAACGGCCCTTGGATGCGCCTTGGATGCGAAAGCATCCAAGGGCAGCTTGGTATCTCAGCTTACAGATACTTGGCAGCGGAAACCTTCACGCCGTAGAGGCCACGGTGCTTGCAGCGCAAACCGCATCCCACAGCCTAGGGAATACTGACTTCGACTTCATACACTTGGGTATCATAATAATCTCTCATGAGCGGATGTACATCCTCAGGTTCAAAGACATCCGTTATCTCAAATGCCAGGCGATATTCCCCAGGATTAAGCATATCCGACCAATGGATGGTAAACTCCGTCACACCATCCATTTTCAGAGGAATCTGTTCAAAATTATCTGCTACGGACGTAGACCAGGCATTGTCTGTATTACTGTAGACATTGAGCCAGGCAACGTTCAGCGTGCCAATCTGTTGCCCGCCGGATTGGGTAGACCGGACCGTCGCGCCTTCCAGGGTAATCTCCAGAATTTCCAGGGTTAAGCCCCAATCTTCCCGATCAATCCGCTGCCAGGTTTCTTCATCATAAAAACCGCCATAAATGGATTCTATATATTTACCGTTCTGAGGATCATGCACCTTCATAGCGCTGATCAGGTGCTGCTGCCCATCTGGTGTCTCATAGACATCCTTTGCCATCACTACAGTATAATCTCCATAATCAAGGGTGACCCAGGATAGACCCAGTCGGGACTCCCAGTTTTCCTGGCAAAATCCATTTCTGGCGTCCTGCTGCCCATAGTACCACAGCGCTTCTTCTGTAATCTTCCCCTGGGCAAGGGCTGTCTCCAGGGGAATCTCTTCGCCATCAATCTCAATGGTAACGTCCTTGACCCGGCGGTATAGAAGACCTCTGTTGAAATTCCCACCAAGCTCCTCCGCAGAAAATAGTTGGTCATTTTCTTCGTCTTTTTGCAAAGACAGTCTTAGCATCTGCCCGGAATTCGCCTGGGGCTCCTTCGGTGCAGTCGTTGTCTCCACCACGGGGGCAGCCTTGGCTTCATCTGGCTTCACGTTGCTGCAGCCGCTTATGGCCGTGATGCATAGAGCAGTTGCCAGAAGAGAAAGCATAAGCAACAGCGGAAGGAAAACCTGGTTTTTCATAAGGACGCACCCTTTTCGAATGATTTGATATATTATTTCATAATAAAATTAAATTGTCAATAAGGTCAATATATTCTTAAGAAATAGGTAAGACAGGAGGAAGCCCCCTGCCTTACTGTCAGGAAATGGTAAATTCAACCCAATAGCATTGCATATCATGATAATTTCTGGTTAAAGGCGGGATATCTTTTTCCTCATATTGATCCTGCAAATACAGGTACATTCCATACTGCCCTGTGGGGAGTGCACCAAAATAGGTTTCAATATTCAGGGTAAGGGTGCCTTGGGTATTCATAGAAATCGGCATTTGCTTTTGCAGCTGTGCACTGTCCAGACGTACAACAGCCTCCATAGGATCAAGCTTGCTGATCTCATAGCCGCAGGTGAACAGTTGCCCGATCAGCTGACCGCCGGATTGGGTGTAGTTCAGCGTGATTTCCGTGGGGGAAGCTTCCGCAACGGAAAATTCAATGCCCCAATCCTCCTGGTCAAGATCGTTGTAAACGAAGACAACATTGTCGCCTGGTTCGGACAGGGTTATACCACGGATTAAGTGCTGTAACCCATCCGGTGTTTCGTAAATATCATTGGTAATCCATAGATCAAAGCCGGGATAGGAGTAGCAAAAATGGGCAAGGCCGTTCTTGGTTTTCCAGCTTTCCGTGCAGAAACCTGCTCGGGCGTCTGACTGGGCCAGAAAGGAGAGTTCATCCAGAGAAGTCTTACCCTCCCGGAGGGCGTTTCCAAGATCCATGACGGTACCATCAAGACGGATGGTCACATCAGTCAAGCCAATGCAGCAGAAGCCTATGCCGGAAGTTCCGTCCTGCCCTTGGGGGATTTCCTCGCTAATGTATGCGTCATCTGTGTATGTAACGGAAATCAGTAGCTTAGGTGTGCTTTCCTCTTCTTCCTGAAGTTCCAGGGTGCTTGTCCCTTCCGAAAGGGGGAAGGCAAGGGGGTCTTCAATGCTTTCCTCCCCGGTGGAGCCGCAGCCTGTCAGGGACAGCACCAGAGCGGCGGTCAGCAGAGGCGCGATCCATCGAAACGCTTTCTTCATGACAGGTACCTCCATAAAATCAAACGCGCATGAATGGGTTTACACCGTTTCTATCGGTAATGTCAAGAGTTATGC
>DLAP01000036.1 GCA_002493965.1 Clostridiales bacterium UBA7044 | reverse complement strand
ACTACTCTATAATACAAGGAGGATAGAAAATGCGAAATACGCAAAAAGACTGGATGTTCCAATCTCTCATTAGCGGAATGGATAAGTCCATGCAAACAACGCTGAACATGATGTATCATAACAGCATGATGATTGACGAAATGAATCACCGCCGGGAAATGGAACAGATGAAAGAGGAAATTGTGCAGGAAGTTCTTTCCCGTATTTCCGCCACGGTGGATGTCACAGAAATCTTTGACGCTATCGACGGGCTGAATGAAAAGATTGAAAGCCTCGGTAAATAATACATAATCGGCGGGAGGGGCTTTCCCTCCCTGCCGTTCCAATAGAAAAGGAGAAAATGGAGAATGCCGAACACAGTTCCAAACCAACGGCTTGTAGCAATTCACAGAGAACGCGCCGCGTCTGACTTCCTCGGGATAAAGAACGGTCATTGGCAAGCTGCGGCGCGCGACCTCGGCGCGCACGCGCTCATGCTTTATCTATACTTTGCATCCAACGCCAACGGCTTTATGCTTGCGCTCTCGCCCGCTGCCATTAGGCAAGCGGTGGGTATGCCGTCCTCTACATACCGCGACCAATTTGTGCGGCTGGTGGATAAAGGCTATCTTGTCCAGCGCGGGGACAGCAATACTTATGATTTCTATGAAACACCACAGCGCGCCACGCATACAGAGAAAGACGAAACGGACGGCGGCTATGACTTTACGGCAGACGCTTTTGGAACGCCGCAAACCGTAAACAATGACACGCCAGAGGATAGAGAAATAAATATAAATAACATAAATAGTATAAATAAATGCGGCGGGGAGAAACAAGTTTCTCCCGCGCCGTTCAGAAAGAAATTTGAATTTTGAGGGGATAGTATATGACAACAGAGGAAATGCTGGACAGCTTGTGGGCTGTCTTTGCACAGATAAGGGCAGACCAAAAGAAAGAGGAATACGACGATATTCTTGTGATGGTGTCGGAAATTGCCTATTATCTGCAAAACGAATTGGGGTGCGGTTTTCCCGCTTATGGAATACCACAGTGCAGGGAATTTGATTTTTGATATAAGGGGAGCGGGAAGCCTTTGTGCCTCCCGCTCTTTTCCATTGCCGTATAAATACCGCCGCCACCCGCGCGCCCCGTGTAAAGCCGTCAGCGCCGTTTGCCGCTCATTTTGATTTTTGCGCTACCCGCTTTCATTTGCGCCAGCGGGGAGAAATTATCATAGTTCTTTGTCAAGTCCGCATCATAAATCGCGCAGTAGTGTTTCGTCATGGCAAGGGTGGAATGTCCCAACAGCTTTTGGAGGGTGAACGCATCCCCGCCACAGTCAATCAGATACTTTCGCGCGAATGTGTGGCGGAACAGGTGGATAGAGGTTTTTTGAACGCCGCGCCGCGCGTTATACCTTGCGATAGATTGCCGTAGGCCGTTCTCCGTAAGCTGTGAGCCTGTTTCCGTGCAAAAGAGGTAATCGGTGCTTTCCCCGCTTCTATACCGCTGATACTCCCGCAGAATGGCTATCATGGGGCTGCAAAGGGGAATGACTTGGGTTTTCCTGTTCTTTGTGTGGCGGTAGAACACCACGCCCCCATCCAAATCCACATCCCGAATCTGAATTGCCCGAACCGTGGCGGCACGACAGCCGCAGTTGAGAAGAAAGTTGATAATCACCCAATCCCGATATTCCGCGAAAGTCGTTTTGCGAATGTCGGGCTTTTTTAGCAACACCGAAAGTTCGGCATCCGAATAGGTTTCTTTCACAGTTTCCTCGGCCTTGTAGAGCGGGATATTGAGGCGGGTAATCCCTTGCTCGTTGCACCAAGAGAAAAAGGATTTGAGGGTGCGCGTGTAGCTGTTGATGCTGTTGGAGGAAAGCCCCGCCTCCCGCATGGAAACAATCATTGCATCCAAGTCCGCCTTTTGGAGCATGGCAATGTCTGTCTTTACATCCAAGTGCCGCGCCACGGCTCGAAACTGCTGTTCATAGCTTTGCAAAGTCTTGTCCGCAAGCCCCTTTGCTTTGCGGGAAGCGAGGAAGTCGGCAAAGGTTTCCTCCATGGTGGCGGCGCAATTCAGCTTAATTTTCTTCATAATACCTGACCTCTTGATTTTCAAAATTTCCATCAAAAATCAAGCGCACAGGCGCAAAAAGCGAATACTGCGATTATTCCACTTTTGGATAAGAAAAAACCTTGAAATCTTTCGATTTCAAGGTTTTTCCTTCACCCAGTGAACTTTTGGTGGAGATAAGCGGGATCGAACCGCTGACCTCTTGAATGCCATTCAAGCGCTCTCCCAGCTGAGCTATACCCCCAAGTAGGACACATCAATATATTAAATTAAGAAAGAAGGAGCGGATAACCGATTGCATCGGATCCCCAGTTGAACTATACTCCATATTCTTTTCAGCCGCCCGTATCAGACAGCTTTTGTATTATAGCACAGCATCCCAAAAAGTCAAGAGGTATTTTCCTCTTTTTTAAAAATTTTGTTTTTTCTGATAGATAGAAAAGGAAAAGCTGCCAGTGTGGATTTTTGGGACTTCCATTTTTCCTTCCAATGCGCTATAATGAGATCAGAAATTTTCCATTATTTTTGGAAATGGAGGAGCGACTATGCTTATACCGGAATTGACGATTTCGCCCGAAGCCAAACGGGCCTTAGACAGCGGCTTTGCTGCGGCTTTTGGCGGCGCCCCAGAGGGGTACTTTTCTGCCCCTGGCCGTACTGAGATTGGCGGCAACCACACGGACCATCAGCGGGGCTGGGTCCTGGCGGGAGCCGTGAATCTGGACACTGTGGCGGCTGTGCGGATCAACGGAACCAATACCATCCGGGTGCTTTCCAAGGGTTATCCCATGAGCCAGGTGGATGTGACGGAATTGATGCCTGTGGCAGGAGAGATCAACACCACTCCGGCCCTCATCCGGGGCGTGGCTGCGCGCTTCCGGCAGCTTGGCTGTAAGGTGGCGGGATTTGATGCCTACTGTGAATCCACGGTGCTTCCCGGTTCCGGTCTCAGCTCCTCCGCTGCCTATGAGGTGCTCATCGGCACCATGATCAACCACTTGTTCTTTGATGGCAAGGTTTCCCAGCCGGAAATCGCCCAGATCGGTCAGTACGCGGAGAACGTGTTCTTTGGAAAGCCCTGTGGACTGATGGACCAGACGGCGTCTGCTGTAGGCGGCCTTGTGACCATCGACTTTAGCGACAAGGATCATCCGGACATTCGGCCGGTGAATTTTGACTTCTCCACCGCCGGACACGCCCTGTGCGTCATCGACTCCCGGGCAGATCACGCGGACCTGACGGACGAGTATGCTGCAATTACCCAGGAACTGAAGGCCGTCTGCAAGCACTTCGGGAAAGAAGTGACTACCGAGATTCCGGAAGCGGAGTTTTACGCGGCCATTCCGGCCCTGCGGGAGGAATGCGGCGACCGGGCGGTGATGCGGGCCATCCACGAGTACAACGAAAATCGCCGGGTGCCCCAGCAGGTGGAATGCCTGGAACGAGGAGATTTTGACGGCTTCCTGAAGCTGATCCGGGAGTCGGGGTTCTCCAGCTGGATGTATCTGCAAAATGTAATCCCCGCAGGCTATGTACAGCAGCAGGCCATGGCCGTGGCCCTGGGGCTGTGCGAGCATTATCTCCAGGGGAGGGGCGCTTACCGGGTCCACGGCGGCGGCTTCGCAGGCACCGTACAGGCTTTTGTGCCCTTTGATCTGCTGGATAGCTTCCGGGCGGGAATCGACGGAGCACTGGGTGAGGGCGCCTGCCATGTGCTGTCCATCCGTCCCCAGGGCGGCGTAAAAATGAAGGTATAACGGGAATGTTCAGGCACATACTGTGACGCGGCCTGCTGAGATGGCGAAGACCCTGTGAGAAGTGGGACACTTACAAAATTGTATCTCCATATTGCCAGCCCCCGGACTTGGAAAGTCCGGGGGCTGCGCGTTTCTGCTTTGTATTAGGGGAAGAAAAAGGTCCAGAGGCCCACCACGAAGATGACCAGCACAATGACAGGCAGCACATAGGCCATATAGGGCCGGAGCCACTTTGCCATTTTCAAACCCTTGCCCTCGTTGGCTTCCTTCAGGAAACTGTCCCAACCCCAGCCATAGCGGCTGGTGCAGAAGAAGACGAAAATCAGAGAGCCCAGGGGCAGCATGATGTTGCTTACCAGGAAGTCCTCACTGTCCAGCACATCCCGCCCGGCAATGGGGTGGAAATTGCTCCACAGGTTATAGCCCAGTAAGCAGGGCAGGCTCAGCAGGAAAATACTGATACAGCAGATAATGCTGGACTTCTTCCGGTTCCAGCCGGTCAGCTCGCTGACGCAGGAGAGGATGTTCTCAAACACCGCCAGAATGGTGGAGTAGGCGGCGAAGGTCATGAACAGGAAGAACAGGCTGCCCCAAAACCGTCCCAGGGGCAGATTGTTAAACACGTTGGGCAGGGTCACAAAGATCAGTGCCGGACCGGCGTTCACGTCCACATTGTAGGCAGAGCAGGCGGGGAAAATAATGAGACCCGCGCACAGGGCAACCATAGTGTCTAGGCCGCACACCCGGACGGCTTCTCCCGTCAGGCTGCGCGCTCTTCCAATGTAGCTGCCGAAGATGGCCATGGCGCCGATGCCCAGGCTCAGGGTGAAGAAGGCCTGATTCATAGCGCCTACGATCACATTGAAGTAGCCTGCTTCCTCCATTTTTTCCAGGGAGGGTACCAGATAAAATTTTAAGCCCTCACTGCCGCCTTCCAGGAAAAGAGAATGAATAGCCAGCACCCACATGAGTAAGATCAGAGCGGTCATCATCCACTTCGTGACCCGTTCCAGACCTTTCTGGACACCCAGGGAGATAATGGCAAAGCCGGACACCACAATGAAGGCCATGTAGGGGATCATTTTTCCAGGGTCGGAGAGCATTTCCGGGAAGACGCTGTCAATGGCCTCGCCGCTTAAGTTCGTAAATTTCCCGCAGGCGGTCTCCACAAAATACTGGAGCATCCAGCCCGCCACGGTAGTATAGAACATCATCAGCATAACGTTTCCCAGCAGGCACACATAGCCATGCCAGCCCCATTTGCTGCCGGGCTTCAAAACACCGTACATTTTCAGGGGGCTTGTTTGGGCGGCCCGGCCCATGGCAAATTCCATGGTCAGCACTGGCACGCCGATGATCAGCAGGAACAGCAGATATACCAGCACAAAGGCGCCGCCGCCGTACTGGCCTGCCATCCAGGGGAATTTCCAAACGTTGCCCACGCCGATGGCGCAGCCCGCACTCAGGAGAAGGAAGCCCAGGCGGCTTCCCAAGTGTTCACGCTGCATAATGTCGATCCTCCAAAAATGAATATTCTATGACATTATAAAAGGAACTTTGCCATCTGTCAATTGGAGATTGGGTTTTCTTCCCCGAAAAACCAGTATTTTTGTTGCGCAGGAGCAGAACGTTTACATTTCCTTACTTTACATTTGCCCCCGGAAATGGTATAATGCCCAAATAGAATGACTTTATTAGAAAAGTTCTGCATTCCTGGGCCGTATCTGAAAACTGGCGGAATGTCCAAAAGCGAGGGATTTTTGCTCTGGGCAAGCAATTTTTTCGCAGGAATACTGGTTGTATTCCAAGGGAAAATGGTGCCGCACAGGGCAAAAAGAGCCGCAGTTTAGGCGTTTTGACAGTTTTCAGACAGGCCCTGGTAAAAACAAATTTAAGTGCCAGCGCCTCGCCCCTGGCGGGGCAGCTAGCTCTGATGTACAAAAATCTCCACGCATGAACTGCTTTCGTGTTTTGCGGCGGGATGGTATCGCATGGGGATTTACGATGAAAGGAGGCCGATCATGCGTCGATTTCTAGACGAACTGAAAGATTTTACCAAGAAGGGCGATATGGTTCTGCTGATTTTGTGCCTGTGTGTGGCCGGATTTGGCGTGGTGTGTATCGCCAGTGCCACCTCTGCGGACAAATTTGGGGGAAACTTCCGATATATTGCAATTCAGCTTGTTTCCATGGGCCTGGGCGTTGTTATGTATGCCTTTGTCTCCTCTTTGGATTTGGATTTGCTCTCTGAGCACCGTATGAGCATGGTGGTATTTGACTGTTTTCTGCTGCTAATGCTGCTTTCCCCTCTGGGCACAGATAACAATACCGGCAACCGAAGCTGGATCAACTTGAAGGTGGTCATGGTTCAGCCTGCTGAGATTTGCAAGATCACCTATATCATCATCATGGCCTCGGTGATGGCCTCCCATCAGAATAACATTTCCAGCATTCCCTCGGTCATGCACATGGTGGTGCATTTGGGGTTGCTGGTTGGCCTGAACATGGCGGTGAGCCGGGACGCAGGCGTATCTCTGATCTTCGTGTTCATTTTTATCGGTATGGCCTTTGCCGGCGGTGTCAGCCTGTGGTGGTTCGCGTTAGCTCTTGGTAGTATTGCCGTGGCCTTCCCGGTGATTTTCCCTCACCTTGCTACCCACCAGCAGAACCGAATTTTGATCCTGTTTGATGACAGCATCGATCCCCAGGGCATCAACGAGCGCTACCACTACAAGAAGAACCTCCAGTCCCTCACCGGCGGCGGTATGACGGGGCAGGGCCTGTTCAACGGCAACCGTACCCAGGGCGGAAACCTGTTTGCCCAGCATACGGACTATATTTTCTCCTCCATGGGTGAGGAACTGGGATTCCTGGGCTGTGTACTGATCATGGTGCTGGAGCTGGCCATCATCGTCAGATGCATTTACGTTGGTATCAAATGCCAGGACTATATGCGGCGGCTGGTGTGCTACGGCGCGGCTTCTGCTCTGATGTTCCAGGTGATGATTAACGTGGGTATGTGCATCGGCTCCATGCCGGTTATCGGCCTGACGCTGCCTCTGATCAGCTACGGCGGCTCTTCCGTGGTGACAATCTTTGCTATGCTGGGCCTGGTTTCCGGGGCCCACGCCCGACCACAAAGCCTGAGCCATGAACGATATGTACAGCCCTTCCGAGGGTAGCTTCTGAACGAAAAAAGCAAAGCGCTGCTTCCTGTGATCTTTTGGGTCAGGGAAGCAGCGCTCTTTTCGTTATTTTGATACGACCATCTGGGTGACGCCGGTATTGTCCATATACACGGCGTAGTAGATGCTGTCGTCCTGGGAGTAGGTGAAGGTGACCTTCCAGATTCCCGCATCCTGATCGCGGCAGACCCTTACGATGTTCGACTTGGAGGTTATCTCTGCCCTTGCCAGCTGCTCTGCGGATTCAATATTGACTTGTCCCTGGGCGGTGGTGTTGTGGAAGCCATCTGTCTTTACGACGTAGCCGTTCGCTTCTATCTGCTGCTTGTCTTCCGCAAAGGAGAAGGGGGAGGCATTGGTCAGGTCAATGCTTTGCATAAGCGCAGCCGCTTCCTCGGGCGAGATGGGCAAAACCTCCACCGTATCCCAAAGAATACGATCTTCCTCACTGTAGGTCAGGCCGGGAATTTTCGCACTTTCCAGCCGGGTGATGTTTCCCTCGGAATCGAAGAAGGCCCGAATTTCGAAATACTCTGTTCCAATATCGCCGCCATAATCATGGGCTTTCATAATATTGAGCTGTCCATCCAAATTTTCCACATCCACGGCGGACTGATAGACACCTTCATACATAATATTCCACAGAGTAAAGCTGTTTTCCTTTACAAAATCAAGCGTTTCCCAGCTTATCGGCTGATCCAAAGCGCCCCCTTCTGCCCAGTCTACGCTGTAACCTACGCCGGAGCGCAGCATGAGGGCGCCGCCCGCGCTGGAGTCATCGAAGTCCTCCTGGTTCAGCCACTGAACTGCTGTGGTTTCGAGATAGTCATTGCCGCTTTTCCAGATTTCCTCCCGGCGTGCCTCATATTCTACGGGATTGTCACCCATCTGGTTATGATAATAGTCGGTGACGAGAATATGATAGGCCTCCGTGTTTATCAGGGCCGTATAGGCCTGGTTAAACTTTTCCAAATAGGGAACCAGGTTGGTTTCCTGCACCCGGAACTTGGCAAAGCACCCAAGCTCTGAAAGCTCGCCACTCTGGCCCATTTTAGAAACCATCAGCCCAATGCGGTAGTTCCCCGGTTCCAGCTCCCCGTATTTCTCTCGGTAGTTGACCATCCAGTGGCTCTCTGTCCCGCAGATCACCTGCTGCTCCGGAAGAATCCAGGGCGTTTTGTCCAGGGTGGGGATTTCCTCATAGGTTTTCCCATTCCACTTTTCGATCCAGTATTCCGTTCCAATGTTCAGGGTGCCCTCCGAATTCAGGCCCCATTCCTGACAGGTGATTTCCACGGTACCGTCCACAGGAGGGGCGGCGGAAAGCCCAATGGCGGCTTCGTCCAGCATCCAGTTCTTGGACAGAATGCCAATATCAGTAGCTTCATTGTAGGGCCGCAGGTCCTGTTCCAGTTCCTTCGACCAATTGAGATTCCGGGTGATTACATACAGGCAGCAGCCGGACAGAAGAAGTAAAATGGAAATCGCAGCGGCAATGAGAAGCCCGCGTGTGAACGGCTTCCTGTGAGATTTGGCGGCAGGGATGTTCATTTGCAGCGCTTCCATCCCGGACAGGGCTTCGGCACTGACCCCGCTGAGCACCGTAAATAATTCCAGACTTGTCATTGAAGCCCCTCCTTTTCCAAAAGCTTTGCCAGTTTTCCTCGTGTCCGGAAAAGCATGGACTTGACTTTACTGGCCGAGAACCCCATCCGGACGGAAATCTCCTCGATGGAGTTTACATACCAGTATCGACACAAAAATACCTTCCGTTCCTCCTCGGAAAGGGTCAGCAAAAAGCGGCTTAAGCAAGCGGCCACCTCTTTCCGGGCCATCCGGTCCTCCACGGTTTCGCTGCCGGAGACACATTCCTCCAGTTCCTCCAGAGCAACGCAGACCTGGCCGCCGCCCCGTTTTTTGGCGTGGGCCCGCTTCCAGTGATTGATGGAGATGTTCCGGGTCAGCTTGGCCAGAAAAGCGGAGAAGACCGTGGGCCGCCGGGGTGGAATGGCGTTCCAGGCGCACAGATAGGTATCACTGACGCTTTCCTCGGAATCCTCCCGGCACCCCAGGATGCCGTAGGCGATTTTATAGCAATAGCCGCCGTATTTTAAATCGGTTTCCTGAATGGCCTGTTCCGAGCGCTGAAAGTACAGTTCCAGAATTTGTCTGTCCTCCATTGCGGATCCCTTCTTTCTATGTTAGTGTCTACATCTATATACACAGCAAATGAGGGAAAAGGTTTTAGATGAATTCTAAAAAAATGAAGCGCTGCTTCCTGTGACAGTTTATGTCATGGAGAGCAGCTTTTTTCATATGCAGGATAAAAATGCGCAGCGATCTACAGGACGGTTTCAACCCTGTGCTTCGTCACCGGCAAGGTCTAGAATTATCTGAAGGATATGCGATGCCTTTTCCGGAGACAATTTCCCGAGCTGGCGGGAAATCTCCGCGGATTTGGAGGGAGAAGCGGCTCCTGTATCGAAAAACTCCTGAGGGGTGATGCCCAGATATTCACAGATATAAAAGAAACCGTTCATAGAGGGAAGGGTGCGCCGGTTTTCGATTTTATTGATATAGCTTGCGCTTTGCCCCAGAGACAGGCTCATATCTCTGGCGGATATCTTCTTTTCCATTCGAAGCTGGGCAAGCCGGTCGGCGAACCATTGCGTATAGTCCATCCACAGCACCTCCTATCGATATATTATAAGGCGATGAATAGGAAAATATGTGGAATTTAAGAATACATTTTTCTTGACATGAAGAATTAAAAGATATATAATGAGGGACATGGGGATTTTAAATCCATCTATAGAAAAAAGAAGGGAGACAAGAAAGTGGAAAAAAACAAATTGATAGCCGGCGTGTTGGAAATCGGGGCAGGCTTGCTGGTCCTGCTTTTCGTATCAATGCCAATAGGGGCTGGATTGATTGGCATCGGTATTGCAACGTTGATAAAAAAGCCTAAAGAGCAAAAGGAGTGATATTGTGATTCTATACTATCGTAATTCTTTTTTAGCATCCATCGTAAGTATAATTGGCTGCGGAATGGTACTATATGGTATTGTGTCAATAACAGAAGGAGAGGCAGCTACCGGTCTGGGAATAATTGTTATGGCGGTTCCCTTTTTGATTGGAGGCAAATGGATTAGCAGCAATAAGGCGTTTAACAAATGGTGGAAGCAGGTAAAAGACCTTAATTTGGAGCCTGAGATTGCAAAATCTGTGGATACTGCAGTAGCTGTATACGCTAAGAATCCGGAGAAGCGGACACTGGAGAAAATCAGGGAACTAAACCCCGCGGCAGCGGCACAAATTGAGAGAGGCATTGCAAAGTGACACAAAAAATCCCCAACCGTTCGGTTGGGGATTTTTGCTGGTGATGATATCAAATTACTTCTGAGCACCAGCGATCTGGGCGGCAACCTCAGCGGCGAAGTCGTCAACCTTCTTCTCGATGCCCTCGCCCTTCACATAGTGAATGGCGTCCACAAACTTGACGGAGCCGCCCAGCTTCTTGGAAGCGTCAGCCAGATAACCGGCAACGTCGCCCTTGAAGAGGTCGGAGCGGACAAACTCCTGTTGCAGCAGGCAGTTCTCCTTGTAGAAGGCGTTCAGCTTGCCGGCGGCAATCTTCTCCTTCACAGCGGCGGGCTTGGAAGCCATCTTGGGATCGTTGTCCATGAGGGCCAGCTGTACTTCCATTTCCTTGTCCACGTCAGCCTGGGGAACCTGGGTCTTGTCCCAGTACTTGGGGGACATAGCGGCGATCTGCATGGCTACGTTCTTGCCCATCTCGGTGGCGTCAATGCCGCCCTCCACAGCCAGATTCACCAGAACACCATGGGTGCCGCCAGCGTGCACATAGGCGACGGAGGTGTTGTCGGCAAACCGGGCGAAGCGGCGGATCTGCATATTCTCACCAATAGACATGACCTTCTCCTGCATGATTTCGGTGACGGTCAGGCTGGAGCCAGGGTAGGTGCAGGCCTTCAGCGCGTCCACATCAGCGGGGTTCTGAGCGGCGACCACAGCGGCCAGGTTCTTTACCAGATCCAGGAAAGCATCGGTCTTGGCGGCAAAGTCGGTCTCGGAGTTGACCTCGATGACAACGCCCACACCGTCGATGACGGCAGCGTAAGCAACGCCCTCGGCGGCCACACGGCTAGCCTTCTTGGCGGCCTTGGCCAGGCCCTTTTCCCGGAGCCAGTCAACGGCCTTGTCCATATCGCCATCGGTAGCCTGGAGCGCCTTCTTGCAGTCCATCATACCGACGTTGGTCATTTCACGGAGCTTCTTAACGTCCTGAGCAGTAAAAGCCATTTTCGTTTCCTCCTATATTCTATCTTATTCAGCGGCGGGCTCGGCGGGTGCTTCCACGTTAGCCTCGGCCTGAGCCTGGGCGTCCTCACCCTGACGGCCTTCGATGGCGGCGTTGGCCATGGCGGCGGCAATCAGGCGGATGGCGCGGATGGCGTCATCGTTGCCGGGAATCACATAGTCGATCTCGTCGGGATCGCAGTTGGTGTCCACGATGGCTACGATGGGGATGTTCAGCTTCCGGGCTTCGGCGATGGCGTTGCGCTCCTTCCGGGGGTCCACGATGAACAGGCAGGCGGGGAGCTTCTTCATTTCCTTCACGCCGCCCAGGTACTTCTCCAGCTTCTCAATTTCGCCCTGGTGCTTGATGACTTCCTTCTTGGGCAGCATAGCAAAGGTGCCGTCCTCTTCCATCTTGCGCAGCTGAGCCAGACGGTCGATCCGGGTACGCATGGTGCGGAAGTTGGTCAGCATACCGCCCAGCCAACGGGCGTTGACATAGTAACCGCCGCAGCGGGCAGCTTCTTCCTTGATGGCGTCCTGAGCCTGCTTCTTGGTGCCGACGAACAGCACGTTGCCGCCATTTGCGGAGCAGTCACGGACAAAGTTGTAGGCCTCTTCCAGCTTCTTCACGGTCTTCTGCAGGTCGATGATGTAGATACCGTTACGCTCGGTGTAGATGTAGGGGGCCATTTTGGGGTTCCAGCGGCGGGTCTGATGACCGAAATGCACGCCGGCCTCCAGCAGTTGCTTCATAGATACGACAGCCATTTTGATTTTCTCCTTTTGTTTTTCCTCCACCCCGATCATCTCGGGCCTGCCCGCAAAAATGCACGAGGGCGGCCGATCACCGGGTGTGTGGTTTGTAATGTCACAGACAATTAAGCCCATGCCGGATTATTATAGCGGAAGCGATGCGAGAATGCAAGTATTATTTCCACAATTTTTCAGAAAAAATCAGGGAATTTCTTTTATTTCAGAAAGTGAGGCCGGGTTTTTGCCTTGGTGCCCGGCAGTCTTCGGGACGAACGTCCACCAGCACAATGTCCGGGCCGATGCGCTTGATGCAGTTCCAGGGAATGAGAAAGTCCTCCCGACGGCCAAAGGAACCGGGGAACCGGTTTTGACAGGGCACCACAATGGAGCAGACCTGGCCGCCCGGAATTTCCACCATCACATCACTGACAAAGCCCAGACGCTGTCCTGTAGCCACACAGATGACTTCCTTGCACTGCAGTTCCGTAAATTTCATAGACATATCCGCCCTCCCCGTAGTTTGGTTCACTGTATGCGGGGGGAGGGAGGAATATGTCCAATATCCCAGGCTGCCGACCTGGGATATTGGAGTGAAATGTGCTGCGCACGTTTGGGAGGCGCTAGGAGACGCTGACGGATTTGCGCATGGCCGAAATGGCGCCCTTTTCCAGCCGCGATACCTGAGCCTGGGAGATGCCTAAGGTGTTTGCCACCTCCATCTGGGTTTTCCCGTCGTAGAACCGGAGGGAGAGGATCTGCTTTTCCCGGTCATTTAAGGCCCGGAAGGCGTTTTGCAGGGTGATGTGATCCATCCAGCCGTCCTCCGT
>DLAP01000067.1 GCA_002493965.1 Clostridiales bacterium UBA7044 | reverse complement strand
TTGGAGACTTTTTTGACACGCTGACCAGGCGCACCGCTAAAAAGTGGTACGCCTGGTCCCAGTAAAAATCCCGGAGCCGGGACGGCGGAAACGCCATACCCAGCTCCGGGCCATTCTGTTTTTGGGAAGTACGCTTACCCTTCGATGGCAATATACTTCTTTTCCGGAATCTCCGGCTTTCTGGCCTCCATCTTGGGGATGCTCAGCCGCAGCACGCCGCTTTCATATCTTGCGCGGATGTCCTCCTGCTTCATGTCCTTGCCTACATAGAAGGATCTGCTCATGCTTCCGGCATAACGCTCCCGGCGGACAAACCGGCCGTTCTTCTCTTCGTCCTTATCCAGGCCCTTGGCCGCGCTGATCACCAGGTAGCCATCCTTCAGTTCCAGGGAAAGCTCTTCTTTCTTGAAGCCGGGCAGGTCGATATCCACTTCATAGTGGTCCTCATGCTCCTGGACATCGGTCTTCATCAGGTTCGCCGCGTTCCGGCCGTACAGCTGCCGCTCCACATTCCGCATGGCCTTACTGTTGTCCATGGCCGGGAAGTCGAAAAAGCCATCAAAGAAATCATCAAACAGGTTTTCTCCAAAAATACTGGGTGTCAACATAACACATCGCTCCTTTTCCAAATGACATGGTTTTTTGGAACTGGGGATGATCGGGAAGAAACCGGAACCAACGCACTCCCTGGTCCCTTTCTTTCCTCCTCCTTTGTTCTTGCCCTTATTATACTCCCGTTTTTAGCACTCGTCAAGTGAGAGTGCTAAATTTCTCTGTAAACCTTTCATGAACGGAATGTTATGCAATTGTTACCTGCCCAGGAAAAACTTCCGCTTTTTGATATAGAAGACCAGTCCAATGGCGCTCCAGGCAATGAGCATGAAATAGGACTCCTTGCAGAAGTTCACGCCGGACAGCCCCGGAATGGGAATCAGCTGCAAAATCATAAAAATCCCGGAGAAGCATACGCCGGTAAAGGCCATCATCTTCAGGAACCGGGAGCCGTCCCCGTCCCGTCTGGCTGTTACCAGGGTGCTGGCGCAGGTAAAGAAATAACCGATGGACGCGCCAATGGCGCTCATGTCCACAAACCAGCCCAGAGCCTCCCGTCCCAGAATGGGTCCGGAGAGACTGACGATCATGCAGAACAGAAGGGCGTTTTTCGGGGTGCGGTACTTTTCATCGATGACGCCGAAGGATTCCGGCAGATAGCCATCCCGGCTCATGGAGTACATCAGGCGGGAGGAGGCCAGGTAGAAGCCCATAATCCCGGAGAGCACCGCGCAGGACACACCCACGCCGATAAGCACCTTGCCGAAGGTGCCCAGCAGCTCCTCGGCGGCAACCAGCAGCACCCAGTCCCCGGCCATAACCCGGTCGGGCCAGTTCGCAAGGGCCAGGGCGGACACGGTGTTGTTGGAGGTGTACACGAAGCAGCCGAACAGAATGGCTACCACCATAATGACGCTGACCTTTTTGAAGGAGAAGTTGAACTCCTCGGCAGCCTGGGGAATAGAGTCAAAGCCCACATAGGCCCAGGGCGCGATGGCAAAGGTAGCGAGGATGGCGGAGAGGACCCCGGCGGCGCCCTTGTGGGCGAAGGATCCGATTTCGGCTGTGGTGGCCTGTGCCGCCATAGCCGCTTTTTTATCAAAGCCCCAGATGGGCTCTAGGTTGACAGCCTTGGCTTTCGCGCTGAGCAGCCCCGCCACAAACAGGGTAAAGACGCAGATCACCAGCAGAGAGCTGAGAATGGTCTGGACAAAGCCCGCCTTCCGGACTCCCAGGATGTTCAGCCAGCCCAGGAGCAGCAGCACGGCCATGGCCAGAAGCATCTCTCCGCCGTAGATGGTAAAGCCCGCAATTGTGTAGTGAAAGCCAAATTTCAGGATGTCCGCATTTCCGTCCAGCCCGTCTACGATCAGGCCAATGGCGGTGCTGTTCATGGGCACGTTGGTCAGGTAGGCCACCACCAGGAACCAGCCGCAGAGGAAGGCGCAGTTTTTTCCGAAGCACTTTTTGGTAAAGGTAAACTCGCCGCCGGCGGTGGGGTATTTGGGCACCATGTAGGCATAGGAGAAGGCAATGATGATCATGACCAGCGCGCCCAGGGCCATGGCAATGGCGGTGCCCGCCACGCCGGAGTTGGGCAGAAATTTCTTTCCGGGGTTAATGAAGGAACCCCAGCCGATGACACAGCCAAAGGCGATGGCCCAGACGTGCATGGGGGACAGCGTTTTTTTCAGCCCTGTGGACCCGGTATTGGTTGTTTCCCTCATAAGCGTTCCTTTCTATTATACGTCATAGGTTCTGTCGATGGCTTTCAGTTCCCGGAAGGTGTCGATTTCCGTCACATCTCCGTCAAAGCACTCCCGGACCTCCACGGCATAATGGTCTTTCCGGTACTTTAGGGGTACCTGCTCCCAGTAGCGCTCCTTTCCGCCCGGCTCGGCGTAGACGTCGGGAATATCCTGAGAAAGCCGGTGGCCGTCACTTTCGTTCCAGTAGGAGATGCCCACCATCTGCCAGCAGTTTTCGCCGCCCACCTTTTGCTCCCGGATAATGCCGTCCTTCACTTCAAAGCACCAGTCGTCGGTCCGGTCCTTCTGAATGGCCAGGAAGTCGGAGGTATAGTGATACTTCCGGATGATCTTGGGATTGGCCACCAGCAGGTCTGCCTCGAACACATAGGCGTTTGCCAGCAGATACCGGGCAACCAATGCGCTGGAAATGTTATTGGCCTCGTTGTAAGCAGGGTTTTCCAGGAACTTGATCATAGGGTACTTGTAAAGGAGCTGGTCAAACTGCTCTGCCAGGTACCCCCTTACGATGTAGATTTCATGGATGCCCGCATCCAGGCAGGCGTCGATCAGGCTGTCAATGATCCGCTTGCCGTGAACCCGGACCAGGGGCTTGGGGGTGTTGAAGGTAATGGGCGCCAGTCTGGAACCGAATCCTGCCGCAATGAACACCGCCCGCTTTGCCCGGTAGGGCTCCAGGGCCAGCATGCCGTCGTTGGTGATTTTCCCGGAAGATACATAACCCAGCTCCGTCAGCTCCTGGACTGCCCGGTTCACCGTGCCCAGGGAATAGCCGCTTTTTTCTTCGATCTGCCGCTGGGACAGGGCATTTTTCTCCTCCGCCAGCAGGGACAGAATATCAAATTGCTTCCTCGTGAATGCCATGATGTTCAATTTCCTTTCCTGATGTTCAATTTTATTCCATCATATCACATATTTTGAAAAACACAAGTTTTATTTGAACAGGAGCCATTGGCTTCCGGGAAAAGAAATGTTATAATACTTCAAAAAAACTGTAACCTGTCCCGGCCCCAAGCTGTCTCATAGGGTGAAGGGCCCAAAACGAAAGGATGTGGTAATGTGACCGATGCCCAGATTATAGAGCTTTATTGGAACCGAAGTGAGGACGCGGTGACAGAAACGGAGAAAGCCTATGGCAGAAAGCTAATGAGCCTGTCCCACAGGATTTTGCAAAATCAGGAGGATGCCGCGGAAATTGTCAACGATACTTATCTAAAGACCTGGAACTCTATTCCCACGGCCAGGCCCAAATATTTCTACGCCTACCTGGCCACCATCTGCCGCCATCTGGCGTTCAACCTGCTGAACTGGAATCAGGCGGAAAAGCGAAAGGCGGAAATCGTGGCCATCACCGACGAAATGGAAACCTGCATCCCGGACTCCAGCGGGGAAAACGCCATCCGGGGGAAGGAAATTGTCAGAGTGCTGGACGCATTTCTGGAAGCTCTGCCCAAGGAGCAGCGGCTCCTCTTCGTCCGGCGGTATTGGTTCGCGGATTCCGTGGCGGAGATTGCGAAGCGCTACGATCTGACAGAAAGCAATGTAAAAACCCGGCTGTTCCGCACCCGGAACAAGCTTCGGGAGTACTTAGAACAGGAGGGAATCCAGATATGAAAAGCACGAAAGGCCGCAAGGTCATGACCGGTATGAGTTTTATCAATCCCAAATACATTCAGGAAGGAGAATTTGAAACCATGTCCCATACAGAAAATCAGCCTGCAAAGGCCCATGGCCGGAGGCTGGCGGCGGTACTGCTGGCTGCCTGCCTGGTATTTGCCCTGGCAGCCACCGCCTATGCTACAGACCTGTTCGGCCTGAAAGATATGTTTCAGGCCCCCAATCGGGAACTACCCCAGGAGGCGGAACCCTATATTCAGAAAGAAACCGTAGCGGCGGAGAAGGAAGACTGGAACTGTGAGATCACCGAGTCCCTTGCGGACGCCACCACCGTTATGGCCACCGTCACCATTCGGGGCGGGGATCAGTATATCATCGCACCAACCTATGTCGGCCCGGAGGATTCTGTCAGCGAAATTGGGATCTCAGGAGGCCAGACACTGGGGGACTACGCGAAAGAGCAGGGAAAGGCCCTGCTGCTGGTGGGTGCCCGGATTACCCAGGTGGATGGTCAGGAAGTGGGGACCGGCTCCCAGAAAATGGAAAATATTTCCGATCATGAAATGGTGATTCTGACCCAGGGCACCCTGACGACCCCTGCATCCGGTGGAGACGCGGTGTGCCAGGTGTACGCCCTGGAAGCGGGCAGCAATGATGTCCAGCGGGTGGATCTGCCCTTTACCCTGAATCAGGCCCCGGCGGCGGGGGAAACGGTCTACCATCCGGAAAATCCGGAGGCGCTCCCCTTCCTGAAGGCTGGCGACGTAACCATTACGGAGACAGCGCTGGGCTACAACATTCGGATGCCGATTACCGTTACGGACTGGGACGCTTTCTCTAATAACGTTATGGGCGTGGAGTTCGAGGGCTTTACCTACGGAGAGGGCGGCGGCTTCGTCATGCAATCGGATGATACCTGGTGCTTCCAGGCGGATATGTGCCAGGGCACCTGTGGGGACACACTGGCAGTCCGGTTCCGTGATATGGACGAGAATACCGTCGGGGAGATTCTATTTACGAAATAAGAAATTCCTGCCCAAGCAGAGCGGCTGCCTCAAACGAGGCAGCCGCTTAGGCTGTCGAAAAACCGTGTCATTCTGAGCCAGTGCGCACGAAATTACGGAATAACTGCCACTGGCAGTTATCCAAATTCAGATTCCCTGCTCGG